>DAOUWY010000308.1 GCA_030666885.1 Methanosarcinales archaeon | reverse complement strand
TTTTTGTGCATGTTATTCGAAGAATTTCATGTACGTTTACTATATAAGTGGTCCTGGCATTTCCAGCACAAATTAAAAAGTCTCTGATCTGATGTCAATAGGAATAAATACGATTGAAAGCCAAATGAGATGTGTGGAAAGTAAGTTACAATTCGTGTTGGTGGGTAAATTCAATAGTATTGGCAGAATTAAATCCCCATATTGACTAAAGTGCAATCACATAGCAATATTAAGCCCGGCTTTTTACACTTTGCGATGAGAAATAAGCACTTTGAACCGCAAAGAAGTGGAAATTATACCAATATGTAATGTAACGGTCTCTCCGAATGCAAAATTTGAAGTATGAAACTCACAAATAAGGAGCTTACAAAATAAAACGAGGATTTGATTTTGTTTCCAACTAAAAAAGTACAATCTCTGACAGGTCAGAAAATCCAGGTTGAAATGAAAGGGGGTAAGCACATCCTGGAAGGCACTTTAGAAAGCGCCGATGAATATCTGAATATGCACTTAACAAGTACGGTTGAGATCATTAACGGTGAAAGATCTACTTCCCTGGGGTCTGTGGTATTGCGGGGCAACAATATTATTATCATCAATCCGATTGAGAAGTAGGGTTCCCAGTCAATGTTGAACATAAAAAGGTGGTGTGCTATACTTTTATGTTAGAAGAAGAAATGATCGAACTTATTAAATCCAACAGGGAAGGCATCCTGCAGAGCGATGTCAGGAAAACCTTTGGGATAGACAGCAAGAAGTGTTCAAGGCTTGTTAGTAAACTGATGAAAAAATTCCTGATACGCAGGGAGCCTGAACTTGCCAAGGGCAGGAATACTTTCAGGTTGTATCCCCTTACATTTTCCGGTCCCGGTGAAAAACATAAAAAACTTCTTGCCAAGGGTAAGTTCAGCCCCTGTACCGGTTGTACCCTGGATTGTGCCCCTGAAACCTGCTATCCGCTAAACGAGTGGGTATATGCCGTTATTGAAGAAGAATCTTAAAGGCTGTATCCACGGCAAGCCAGGGGCTCTTTGCAGTCACTAATCCTTCAATATCCCATCCGCCCTCAAGTGACACTATTGTTTTTCCCATTTTCAGGCCCAGGGCGATTTCGCACAGGGTACCGTATTCTCCTGCTACAGCTACCAAGATGTCTGATGAACTGACTACGATTGCGTTTCTTGCATGGCCCATGTTTGTTACTATTGCTATGTCCACATAAGGGTTGGCATCCTCTTTACGGGAGGTGGGCACTATTCCCACAGTTGTCCCGCCGGCGTCCTTTGAACCATGGCAGGCAGCCTCCATGACGCCGCCCAGGCCCCCGCATACCAGTACCGCACCACGTCTGGCGATCTCCTGGCCGACTATGTACGCGGCT
Source organism: Methanosarcinales archaeon (assembly GCA_030666885.1). Taxonomy (GTDB): domain Archaea; phylum Halobacteriota; class Methanosarcinia; order Methanosarcinales; family Methanocomedenaceae; genus Methanocomedens_A. The sequence goes on along the minus strand of DAOUWY010000308.1, from coordinate 1,230 downwards.
TGTGCTTCCTCCGGGGTGCAAGTGCCTGCTCCGATGACGCCTACCTGGAATTTTCTTTCCTGTATCATGATATGTTATATCTTGCACCGGAGTGATGAAATTATCGTTTATTTGGGGGAAAATCGGTTTAATTTAAATACGATTAAACTGGTTTTGAGATGTGCAGAAATTAAGAATTAATTATTGAAAAATATGAATATTAATAAATTCATTACTATCCTGATAATATTAATGATCACTATTTCCCCTGCCTTAGCCTATCAGGACATAGGCTCCCTGGATATTAATGACGGCAGTTCATGGGATATTGGTGGAGGATATTACATCATGGTAGAAGGAGTGGACTATTCAGGCAGGCAGGCTTTTATCTCAATATGGAATGAAAGCGAAATGCTGAAAGAGGAATTTCTCCACCAGGGAGATAAATTTGAATACCGGGACTCGTCCAGTACTTTAATTGTCTCTATGAAACTAGTATTAGTGTTCGGGGGCACATATGGAAGTATTTGCCGCTTCTCAGATGTCTATCTCAGGTACGGTGAACAAAGCGACACACCCACATCCACGCCAACAGCAACACCTACGCCTAAGCCTACATCAACAGCCATTCCCATAGATACACCTTCACCAGTAAGTACAGAAGATATTAAATTTGGAGACGGTGCCCTCATACCTGGACTTTCCGTAACTACCGTAGCGTTATTAATGCTAATCACTGCCATTTTGTTTAAGAAAAGGGAATGAAATATAAACATCATTTAATATAGGCTCTATCTTAGCAGGTTCAACGTTATCCGGTATAGTGAACATCTGGGCGTCGCAAGGTATGTTATCTGTGTTCTGGATCGTCTTTTAGTTCGTATATTCAGATTGTCTCGCTTCAAAAGCGAACAAAAAAGGATATTTGAGCGAAAGTGAAAAATCCCACCCAATTCCCACCCTACCCACAGGCATAATACACAGCGCCCACTCATCATCAAAGGCCCCACAACCACAGTCCCTGGCCCCGGCCAGACCGCCTGCAAATAAACAAACATTCCGGGCCGCATGTCCCACTTCCATGTGCACATGCCGTACTCCCTTTCGTCCGTTCATAGATCACAGCATTCACCATACTTCCGGGAACACCAACACTGCCGTTTGTAGAGCATACCGGCAGATGGCGCAGGCCTGTATCCCCCTGGATGTGTGATACCCAGTGCAATCCACAGCAGTTAGGAAACCTCGGTC
>DAOUWY010000012.1 GCA_030666885.1 Methanosarcinales archaeon | reverse complement strand
TGATAAGCGCCGAGGGGGAGATTCGAACTCCCGAGGGGAACCAAGCCCCACAAGCTTTCCAGGCTTGCGCCATACCGCTAGACTACCTCGGCATCAAGGTATCGCATATTGCGTTTGACTGACTATTTTTCAGTCAGCTTCATCTTTTTTTTCTGTCTTCGTTATCCAGCCCTTGGGATACGTACCCTCAGGCATCAGCACCCGCTTGGTATCGGCCACCATACCAGTTTCCGCTTCAAGCACGGCATCCGTATCCATAAGGCTCCATGCCAGCGCAACCGCTTCGCCTTTTAAGCTCATGACCAGCACCATATCGCCCGTGTTCATACCAGAATCCACCTTCACCACACCAGGTGCGGCCAGACTGGCACCGTGGCAGATGGCATCCACAGCACTGTCCCTTATCAGAATCCGGGGCAGATGTACAAGACCAGCCTCCATTGGACGGATCACCCGGCGCAGTTCACTCTCGTCATCCGACTCCTGGTAAATGACCATGGCATCCTTCAGGTCGAACAGCGTTACCATGCTGTCATCTTCCATAAACGGCCCGCTGCGGGTTCTGCGCAACTCCTGCATATGCGCACCACAACCAAGCGCTTCGCCCATATCATGGCACAACTTCCTGATATAAGTACCGGCCTCACAGCCCACGCGCATCAGCACCTTGGTACCATTGATCTCAGGGATATCCAGGTAATAGATATTGCGTATCCTTACCTCACGTTTCACAGCCGACTTTACCGGAGGTCTCTGGTAGATAGGTCCCGTGAACTCCTGTGCAATCTCCTTAACTACGGTCTTTTTTACAGTAGAGTGTAATTTCATTAAACATATATATTCCTTCCCCGCAGTTATAAGCGCCCCAACCGACTTGGTTGCATCGCCCAGCATAATAGGCAAAAGACCAGTAACCTTAGGGTCCAGTGTTCCACCGTGCCCGGACCTGGGAAGATCCAATATCTTCTTCACCCACGACACCACCTCATGACTGGTAGGTCCGGCCGGTTTGTCTAGATTGATCACACCGTGAGTTATATGGTCCCTTATAGGACGCTTGTTAGGAATAAATCCATAAGCAGGGTCCGTGGTATCCTCGACTTTGCATTGTAATTCCCGCTTGATGTCGGCAGGCAGTTTATAATCCATCTAACCCCTTTGCCCCTTTTCCTTCATTGATTCAATTGCTGTAATAGCAACATTTGCCGTAGCTTCCTGATTCCAGACACTGGACTCGATCACCAGATCGTACAGGGCCAGGTCAGATATATCGATATCATAGTACTCACTGTACCGCTTTGCCTCACTTTCCTGTCGCACCATGGTCTCGTGCATGGCCTGCTGAAGGGAAATATTCTCCCTGCCAGCAATCCGCCTTGCCCTGACCCCCACATCGGTCTTGAGCATTATCTTCAGGTCAGCATCTATCAGCCAGCCCGATAGACGTCCCTCGAACAGGAAATCCCCTTTGGTCTTTGAAAGCTCCACCTGACGCCTGTCGATCTCCTTGTCAATGGCAGGATCAGTTTCGGCCATATGCCCGAACTTTTCAAGATCCACTCCCTTTTCCTTTGCCATGCCCCTGAAAACGTCACCTGAGGACACAAGTTCCAGGTTAAAATGTTCAGCTATAGTCCTTGAAAGCGTACTCTTGCCACTCCCTGGTGGACCGCTGACTGTAATTATCATGTTCATACGCCGCCGATATTCAGGCTCTTCCTGATAATCTGGCTGATAGGCAGACTGCAGATGAAATACCAGTATATCCAGTACTGGATGGGACCCAGTGCAAACCCGGTTAGCGACTTTTCACCCCAGAACGGGAATATAAGGGCTGGGTCAGGGTGCTCGCCGATGTAAAGATATGCCCACATGAACAGGGGCAGCGAGATAATGCTGATATAAGCCATAGGTTTGAACTGCTGTTTGGTCATTTGCATCTGGTCATTCATCATGGCTGAGCGCTCTGCTTCCATTTTCTTCACTTTAGCTTGGTTATCTGCAAGCTGCGCCTCCCTGAAATCCTTCTGGAAATTCTTCATCTGGTCCTGCACCCTGCGCATCAGTTCCCAGTCCATGGTATATTTCTGGATCAGCGATGCATACAGGCCGGTAATAGCGGCCATCACGAACAGCATAACATGGAAGGGCAGGATATCGGGCAGCGGCCCGAGTAATATCTCTACTACCTCACCTATCTGCATCCTGAAAGTTTCACCAAGCAGGATGATCCCGAACATCATTCCGAAACCAAGGGCAAGTGCAGCCCTTTCCAGAGTCTGCTTAAAGTCGGATTTTGGCATGTACTACTCCAATATCTTATCAATAACGACTGTGATCTCGCCGAAGATATCCTCAATACCCCCGGTACCACTAACAGTACGCAACAATCCTTTATTTGTATAATAATCAATAAGCGGGTGGGTCTGGTTGTAATAGGCGACCAGCCTGGTCTTCACTGAGCTTTCGGTATCATCGTCACGCTGGTACAATTCCCCGCTACATACATCGCATATCCCATCCTCCTTTGGAGGATTGAACGTTACATGGTAACTGGCACCGCACTTACACATCCGCCTGCCTGCCAGCCTGGCCACCAGTTCCTCGTCCGGAACCTCGATATCGATCACTACATCCAGTATCTTTCCCAACTGGCTAAAGATATTGTCCAGTGCTTCTGCCTGTGGAATGGTCCGTGGATAGCCGTCCAGCAGGAATCCGTTGTCGGTGTCAGGCCTTGATAGCCTGTCCCTGATAATATCTATAAGTACACTGTCAGGGACGAGTTCGCCCTTGTCCATGTATCCCTTCGCTTTTTTACCCAGTTCGGTATTATTGCCCACATTTTCCCGTAATATATCGCCTGTGGATATATGAAGGATACCGTACTTCCCGGCCAGCATCTTGGCCTGGGTGCCCTTGCCAGCACCCGGCGCACCAAGTAATACCAGATTGACCATACTATGAAGTCCCTCCAAGGAATTGTCTCATCATCGGATGCATCTCCATCATTTGTTCAGATGCCAGATCCTCGTACAACCTGTACACAATACTCACAGCCAGCAGCAGACCGGTCCCTCCTGCACCACCCAGCGTACCCATGAGACTGGCCACAAGTGTCAACAGTCCGATGAACGCACCTCCGATAATGGTAACTCTTGGAATATAACGGTTCATCACCCGCTCGATACTGTCAATGTTCCGCCTGAATCCCGGTATTTGCATACCTGAATTGTGTATCTTCTGGGCTGTGTTCTTGGCATTCATACCTGTAGTTTCGATCCAGAACAGTGCAAAGATGATACCGCCAATAATCAACATGGTAGCATCCGCACCCACATGTAAAATTATCTGCCAGAGGGCAGGCGTATCTACAGGTGCAAAACCTGCCGCGACATACTGGGTATTAATATCATCAAAATTCTGTTTCACCAGAGTGGGTATCCAATCACCGGGACCGTGCAATGGTGATAAATAATACATCAGGCCGCTGGTAGCAGTACCGCCCCTGAACTCACCCAAAAACGTAATCCCTTTGTTGAACAGCAACATACCCACCATCTGGATATTTGCCTGCAGTGCCCTGACCAGTATCATGGGAAGCACACTTGCATAAATAAGCTTTACAGGGAATCTGCCCCTGGCACCCCGCACCGCACTATGGGCCAGAGGTATCTCAATACGTGTGGATTCCACATATACCACTACAAGGAAGATCAGAACCGTACTTATCAATGCCAGGATACCGCCTTCAATGAAAACGTTCTGGAAGGCATTATCTGACAGCAGGTTGCCAAGTCCCACATCGGTAGTGAAATACAGCCATTTTGGTAAAAGGCCAACTGGTGCACTGCCTGGTCCTCCAGGGCGAGTTATACTGAACAGTCCCGTAACGATAGCTTGTGACACTCCTGCCACAATGAACAGTCCCACGCCGGAACCGATACCCCATTTGGATACCACCTCATCCATGAACAATATCAGGGTTCCGCCAATGAATATCTGAATGAATATTATTACTATCACAAGGTCCAGCCCGGCTGCGGCCGAGATGTTAAAATCCGCAGCCAGTATTGCTGCCAGACCGGCATCGGGCTTGATGTACCCGCCCAAAATCTGGGGCAGTGCTGTCAATATAATCATCACAAACACCAGCAGTTTCTGGACTCCCTGGAAAATAGCCTGGTCCTGGGGATTGCTCAGGTCCATCTTGATCACATCCGCTCCCACCAGCAACTGCAACACAATGGATGCAGTAACAATGGGGCCGATACCCAGTAGCAGGATTGACCCCGAGGCCCCTGCAAAGAATGCCCTGTATTGTTCGAACAGGTCTATAGATTCAGGAGACATGCCGAAAAGCGGAACATTGGACAGAGCGAAATACAACAGTAGTATGCTCAATGTCCAGGTCAGTTTCTTTTTGAAATGGACATGCCCCTCCGGTCTTGCCACGGCCGGGAGTCTTCGCAGGATTGGTTCGATGGTATCCTTGAGAGTCATTAAATATACCCGATTTTGATATTAATAAATGCACCTGATTTTGATATTAAAAATATGGAACGGAAAAACAATAATTTAACATTATTGCTTTCTTTCCATGAATTAATGATCAGATATCTTCTTCAACATCTGGTTCCAGGGTCTCTTCCGGTTCAATGTCTACTTCTTTAACCGGTGGGACATATTCTTCTATACTGCCGCCAGCTTCTTCGATCTTGGACCTTGCCCTTATGCTGCATTCAGAGACTGTTATAGCCATGGGTTTGGTGATCCTGCCATTACCCAGCACTTTTGCTATTGGGTATTCCAGTTCTGCCAGGTTGATATGGTAAACATCGCCTTGTTTAAACGCCTCACCATACTGCACCAGTTGTTCAACCAGTTCGTCCAGTTCACCCACATTTACAATGGGTTTGTTTGAAAGGACCTTTTGAGGACGTTTAAACCCATGCTTGCCATATGCCATGCCTTTCATGTAATTGCGCACGAAATGGTGTTTGCATCCACCCGCGTTGCCCCGGCCTCCACGACTTCCTCCACCGCGGCGGTTCTTATGTGTGCCACCTCCGCACGTCCTGGAACCTCTGAATTTAGTTACATTCTTTTTCATAAGTACTACCTCATCTTGTGGAGAAGCGCATTGATATCATCGCCGTGATAACCCAGTACTCCCCCCTCAGGCACCGTTTTCTTGATACCTTTATGTCCCTTCCTGGGTGGGTGGAGCCTGAATACCGGCTTTAGCATCGGGACATCCTTGATAGATACTTCACCCGAGCAGATTGCCTGTGCCAGTGCATCGATACCGTCAAAAGAAGTATTCTCCTTAACGTACTCATCATCCAGTGCGCCATTTCCCTTTAGTTCGCCTCGCTTGCGTATAAGCTGGGATAAAGCTTCCTGGGAAATATTGCCCCATGCCACATAGTCCTTAACTTTCTGTATCATTCCCTTGTTATGTGGATTCTCTTCAATGATAACACAGTGATTAACCCTATTGAGCCTGAGCATCTTCAGGGTATCCCTGATCTCCGGCCTGGTATTGACCGTACTTCTTAGCCGCACTGCGGTATACATTACTTTGCCCCCACGGTACGGACTACTGCGGTCCTTTTCAATGCTTCATAAGTGGCCTTTGCAAAGTTTAAAGTGGTCCGGGTCTGCCCTTCGGTCCTGGTCCATACGTCCTTTATACCTGCCATTTGCATAACAGTCTTTGCCGTTTTTCCGGCTGCCATGCCCAGACCCCTGGGTGCGGGTTTCAATATGACCTTTACACTGCCCATCTTACCCACGACCTCAAAAGGCACGGTATGCTCTGTATCGCATCCGCACTCCCACGAACCGCATCCCCGCCTGATACCAGTGATATTGATCTTTGCAGAATCTATGGCCTTTCTTATGGCAGGTCCCACCTGGACATCCTTGCCCTGGCCCAAACCTATGTAACCATCCTCATTGCCTACTACCACAACTGCCCTGAACTTGACACGCCTGCCCGAATCGGTCATCCTCTGTACCATATTTATGTCCAGCACTTCCTCCTTGAGTTCAGGAAGCAGTGCATCCACCAACTGGGGTTCCTTTATAGGGAGTCCGGAGGACAGGGCCTCTTCAATTGACGTTACCTGGCCTTCTTTGACCAGATGTCCCAATCGTGTCTTTGGAACCCATTCTGTTTCATAATCATATGCCATTGTTTAATCCACCCCGAATTCATCTTTTATCTTTGTTAAAGCTTCCTCGAACTGGGCAGGTATATCCATACCTGTGTATTCCTTGATCTCTTCACCCTTTATCCTGGATTCCACAGGGAATATCCCGGGATCATGTGGTACTTCGAAACCCGAATCCACCACACCTTTCAATGCAGCATATACCCGGCAGCCTTTGGATGAGACCTGTAATCCCATATCCAGGATGGCGTTCTCATAACCCGCAGCCAGGGCCTTATACCCGAAGAGCAAGCCTGTAAGGTATGCCGCGGGTGTATTACCTGTGCTACCTGTATAGCCATATTTTTCAAGTTCGCCGGAATCTGCATGAACCCATGTATTGTCCCCATCAGGCTTTGGTGTGGCCAGCTGGAGTTTCATGTGGCGCAGGCTCCTGCGTGCCACTATCCTGGGCTGTTTTGAAATCAATAGATGAAGACGCTGATGATAATCGGTCTTACCCTCTCTTCTGCGTCGGAAAGGTACTTTGTATCTTGGTCCTGTTGCCATTCTCAGTCCCCCCTTTGTTCAAAGGATTCGATATGCGCTTCCATGTGTGCCACGTTCCTGTATACGCCGCCTTTGGCCTTACGGTACATCCTGTTATATGTGGACTTATCCAGCATCTCATCGGCTTTCATTTCATGCAGCCTTCTTCTTAATGCGCGTATTTTCTTAATCCACTGCCTTTTCTTTGGATTGCGTGCACCTTTGGCTCCTTTTCTTGAACCATGACCCTTGCGGTGTCCGTATGCCCGCTTAATATCCAGTTTCCGGGCTCTGCCCCTGGATACACCCTTCACTGGTTTGGCTTTAATTACGCCATCCGATATGAGTTCCCTGATATCCTGGCGTGTGATCGCATTGGCAATATCACCGGCGGATTCCGGGTCCATCCATATTCTGTGGACACCCACATCCAGTACATGAGCTGCGATGTTGCGCTGGTTACGTAGATCAGCCATCTCACTGCACCTCCTCTTCCATTGGAGCTATTTCTGTTGGAGGGTTCAGTATCTTCAGTCCCAGGCTCCTGGCTTTTTTAACAATTTCCATGCGCTTGCGCTGTCCCACAGTTCTGGCAATGCGAACTGCCTGGGTATTGGGGTTCATTTCATCAAGATCCTGTACCCTGGACATCAGCACATCCTGGAAACCTGAGGGATGAAGCCCCTTAACTGCAACCGGACTTCCGTATCCGACCCTGGCCATCTCACCCTTTCCAAGGATATAACGCCGTTTCTTGTTTTGCAATCCCCTGGGCCGCCGCCAGTAATTTTTAAGTCTCTTTTTCTTGTGAAGATCGGTCTGTACAAAATTGGGCTTTTTGGATTTTTGCTTCTTTCTGATCTTCAACAGTCTCTGGAATTCGGTATCCAGTTCAAGTTCTGCTACCGGTATAGTTTCGACTTCTTCCACTGCTTCACCGGATTCGTCGACTTCTTTGATTGAAGTGAATTCATTGATTATCTCTTCTTCCATTACTATCACCTACGCTGTCGTCTTCTCCACTACATATATGCCATCCTGGAATACCCTCGGATCAAACCTTTTTATCTTGGTTGCCTGCTGGATATTAGCGGCAGTCTGGCCTACATCTTCGATAGCTATACCAGAAACTATCACTTCATCACCTTTTGTCTCCACCTTTGTGTCACCCCGTATCTTCGCCTTCCTCGGTTTCTTCTCGCCAAGGAAATTCCCGATATTGAGGTAATCCCCTGCCACTTTCAACTGGATAGGGAAGTGGGAATATACGATCTTCATCCTGTATGTATATCCGTCAGTAACCCCTCTTATCATATTTTTGATATGTGATGTAATTGTACCCATCATAGCTGCTTGTTTCTTCCTGGGTTTAGGCGAGTCTACTGTAACCTGGTTATCCTCCAGCGATATGATAATACCCGGATACCAAATCTCACGGACAGATGAACCCCCGGGACCAGTGACTGAAATGGTGTTACCTTCCAGTACTACAGTTACCCCTTCGGGAATGTCTATTGTCCTTTTCAAATCTTTTGGCATTTTACACACCTCAGTACACGTATGCAAGCAGTTGCCCGCCAACTACCCTGGACCTGGCCTCACTATGGGACAGCACCCCTTCAGGCGTGGTCAATATCAAGGTACCAAAATTACGGGCCGGAAGATAGCGTTTCTCCCATTTTTCAAAGTCATGGTACCCCACAGATGACCTGGGTTTGATGACTCCGCATTTGTTGATCTTTCCAATAAGTTCCACTTTGATCATACCCGACTTGCCGTCGTCTATGAACTCGTAATTGCCAATGTACCCAATATCCTGCATTACTTTCAATACATTACCTATCACTTTTGATGCGGGATGTATGATGCAGTCAGGTTTACCTGTGCTCTCTGCATTGATTATAGTTGAGAGTGCATCTGCCAGTGGGTCTAATAATACCATTCCATTCACCTCACGAATATTTGTTAAATCCCATATCAGGTGCAATTTCCCTGAAACACTGCCTGCACAGGTATATTCCGTATTTCCTTACCAGACCTTGTTTCCGGCCGCACCTGCGGCACTCGTTGGCCCCTCGGCCGAACTTGTTTCCTATCTCTGCGACTGTTTCTTTGTTCATGCCACTACCTCCACGCCGTAATACTCATTCATAAAGGCCATAGCATCCTGCTTTGTCACCCTGTGATTATTTGGTATTTTTCGTTTTCCAATCTTACGCCTGCCTATCCTGTAACCCGGCTTGATCAGTGCCACAGCCACATCCATGCCATAAATACCAATATTAGGGTCATACTTCATTCCTTCATAATCGGTATGTTCCTCAATCCCGAAACTGAAGTTCCCTGTATCATCGAACTGGGATTCACTGAGTGAATTCTCGATAATGCCAAGACTGGTCTTAAGGAAATCATCTGCAAGTTTGCTTCTCAGTGTTACTTTACACCCGATAGGTTCGTTCTTCTTAATGGCAAAGGTTTGCAGTGTTCTTTTGGCTTTTGTCCTTACAACTCCCTGCCCTGTGATCTCACTAAGAATGTCTTCTGCCTTATTGAGTCTCTCCCCGCTCTCGCCCACGCCTATGTGGACTGTGACCTTATCTACCCTGGGTATTGTCATAACATTATTCTCACTCATTGATCTCATCCCCCAGGTTGAATTCCGGCTTGTCAGTACCAACTACGAACACATAATCCTCAATGGTCTCGAACTGTGTACCATCGTCCTTTGACAGCACCACCATGTTATGCCTGCTGCTGCGTACGGACTTGATCTCATTGATCTTGGCAAGCTGCCCCGAATGGGTGCCGCCGATGACTACAGCCAAATTCCCTGATTCGTACTTGATGTGTTTATGTACACTTTTTTCGGGAATATCTAGAATGATCGTGTCCTTTGTTTTATAGTCATTGCCGGCAAGGATATTGGTCCCGTCATGAAGGTTCAACTGTACCTTACCGTCCTTGACCGTGGTCTTGTTAAGGATCCTGCACGGTTTTTTTGGTTTATCCACATCCAGCTCGTTGAGCCTTAATCGACCCTTGGGATCCAGGAGCATCCTGTAAGATATTCCCAGCTTTGGGGCCTGGATAACATCAAATATACCTACAGGGAACTTATGGTCCTTTCTCACAATACCGTCAACCAGTATGCTACCCTCGTTTAAGGTACGCTTTGTCTCTCGCATATTATCTGTTAATTTCAATATATCCCTGATAAGCACGCCCAGCGGTATGGACTGTTTAAGGGAATGAGGGCCCGGATTTGGTTTGGTTACCCAGATATTGGTCTTTTTGGATATAGGCCAGCTTCTGGGTGCTGCCACTCTCTTTTGATGTCTGCTCACTATTCTTCGCCTCCTCTGTCGAGGGTAAGTTTCCTTATATCGTCATCGAGTTCAAGTTTGGTTATCATGACATTTGACGGTTGTACCGGTCTGGGTACTTCAGTACCGTCAGCCTTGGCCACGCTTACGCCTTCCACTATGATGATACCCCTCTTTAAGTCCACCAGTTCCACCTTACCTTCAGTACCGGTGTGGTCACCACGCATAACCATTACAGTATCACCCAATTTTACGGGCAGGTTGCGTTTATTGTACTTGGCCCTGAGTTCGGAACCCAATTGGGCACTCATCAATTTCTGGCGCTGATGCAAAGACGCATTATAGCGTGCCTTTCGCTGTTTTCTCGGTTGTCTGGATTCGATCTTCATTGATAAGCACCTCATACTATAATTGAAGCTGCCGTGGCTATTTTGCTGAATCTTTCAGCTACTTCCCTGGCAACCGGCCCCTTAATCTCGGTACCTTTTGGGATACCGTCCAGATCAGTGATCACTGCGGCATTATCCTCAAAAGAAACACGAAGTCCGTCCGGACGCCTGTATTCTTTTTTCTGCCTTATCACCACTGCATTCAGTATCTGCTTACGCATCTCGGGTGTGCCTTTTTTTACACTGACCACCAGCATGTCTCCTATTCCGGCTTTTGGATGCCTGTTCTTGACACCCCTGTATTTTTTCACGGAAATGATCTCTACCTGCCTGGCACCTGTATTATCCACACAGTCCAGCCTGGCACCGGCATTCAATGCACGGGGTATCTTGGCTTTCATCCCGATCATCCGGTCACCTCGATCACTACGAATTTCTTTGTTTTACTAAGCGGCCTGCATTCAGCGATCTTCACCACATCCCCCTCTTTTGCATTGATACAGGGGGGATTATGGGCATGCATCTTTGACTGCCTTTTCTCATATCGCTCATACTTAGTGACCAGTTTCTCAAAGGTCCTCTTCACAACAACTGTCTTATCCATCTTACTGCTGACCACTGACCCGGTAAAAACCTGACCTCTTACTGGCAGTGCCCCATGGAATGGACAGTTGATATCATTACACTCCTCATCAGGAGAAGCATTTATGTCCAGTCCTATGTCTCGTGTCATCTTATATTCCTCATTATTATATGATATTTATTTATTCTTTCTTCGTCTGAAGCTTTTCTTGAACTTTGTCTGAATGCGGTTTTCAGGTTGTGAGAGCAGTAAAGTTCCTTGTACCTTAACCCGCGCTCTGGCATCTGGCAGGTAACGTCTACCATTGCCTGCGGGTATTATGAATATGAAATCAGTATGGGATTTGGGCACCATTTTAACATGCCCGCCGCCCACATCGATCTTCAATATATTCCTGGTTTCGTCAATCACCTTTCCTTTAATTCCTATTTGATATGGATTATTGCAATCCACCACCTCTACCTCAAGACCTATCAACTCGTGATGGATGAGGTTTTGGGGTGATATCTGCATATATTACCTCTTATTCGCCGATCTCCTTCTGGATGGTCTTGATCCTGGCAATGGTCCTTCGCAGCTCACCGATGCGGCCAGGGTTCTCTGGTGCACCGCCAGAGGATGCAATGGCGCGTTCCCTGATGAGTTCGGCATTAAGTATCTCCAGTTCGTCCAGTTTTTCTTCCCGGCTCAGGTTACGGATTTCGTCCACTCGCAGGATTGCCATTACTCTTCATCTCCTTTGTTTTTATGCATCCTGGAACTGGGGTGCCAGTAATCATAACCTTCGTGTTTGTGTTCTTCCACACCATCGTTGATACGAGTCTGTTCACCTTCAGGTAATTCAATATCAGGCGAATCTACCGGTTTTTCAACTGTTTCTACGGTGGGTTCTGCTCCAACAGTGGGCTTAGTTTCAATTGTGGATTCAGCTTCAACAGCTGTTACCGTTACCTCTTCTGCGACCTCGGTCACAGGGACCGCAACAGCCACCGGATGGGGTACGGACATGGGATGCCAGTCCAGGTCATCGTGTTTGTGTTCCCACACACTGCCCACCTGTCTGATATTCTTCATCCCTGGCTCCTCCGGGGCCTTTTCCAGTACCTCTTTGATACCTTCCTTTGCCTTTGCCTTTGCCTTTGCCTCAGGTTCAGAGGTCTCAGATGCAGCCGGAGTTTCGTCTTTTAGCATGTAGAACTTGCCTGGCAGTTCAGTGCCGGGTTGTACAATACGTACACGGCACCCGATAGTACCCAGCTTTTTCACGGCAGTGGCAAAACCCGTATCTACAAGTTCTTCAGCCGGTTTACCTGCATGCTTGATATATCCTTCGACCATCTTGGATACCTTGGACCTGGGTCCTGTGAACTTTCCTGATAAAACGATCTCACAACCCAATGCTCCCGAATCCATTATTCTGCGAAGCATGTTATGGCCCGCTTTCCTGAAGTACCATCCCCTTTCAAGTGCATTGGCCAGACGGTTGGCCATCATCTGGGCATTGAGTTCAGGTACCTTGATCTCCTGTACGTCGATCTGGGGATTTTCTACATTATAGACATAGGACATATCATTGGTAAGACGGTGTATTGTTTTGCCAGCTTTACCGATGACCATCCCGGGTTTCTCTGCAAATAATGTTATCTGGGTACCCATGGGTGTGCGGTTGATGACCATTCCACCGTATCCGGCACGTTCAAGCTGTTTGGTAAAATATTCATTGATCCTTGCCTTGGTCAGTCCGTCCTGCACGAACTTTCTTTCAATTCCCATGTTCACTGCACCTCCTGGATTATCATTTCTATATTCACTGTCTCTGTGTTCTTCGGAGATGACCTGCCCCTTGCCCGCGGCCTGTATCCCTTAATGACCCGGCCCTGTTTGGTAACAATATGTGTTATCTTCATATGGTCGGAATCCAGGCCCTTATATTCGGCATTGGCTTCGGCATTCACCAGTAACTTAATGAATTCCTTTGCAGCCTTTTGAGGATACCTGCCAGCAGCCATGGGACCTCTGCGGTGTCCCATACTGTCGTTGTGCCGCTTGAACGGAACCGCCTGTTTCAGGATGGATACATCCTCAAGGTACTTTCGTGCCTGACCTGTCTGCATACCTTTTATAGCCCTGCATATCTCCCTTGAATGCCTGGGTGAAATATGGAGTTCATGACCCATGGCCCTTGATGTAGTATCAGGGTCTGCTTGTACTGAATAAGCAATTCTTGACATCTGATCTTCCTCCATTATTTCAGCGGTACGAACTTGCTGGACTTGGTAGCTCCCACACCGGCCGAACCGTGTGAAACCCGCCTGCGGGTAAAGGAATATTCACCAAAGTAATGTCCCAGCATCTCGGGTATGACCTCGACCTTCTCGAAGCTCTTCCCGTTGTGTATCTCCAGATTGAGGCCTACCATCCCGGGAAGGATTATCATATCCCTCAGGTGTGTCCTGATGGTGGTATCTCCGTCATTGATCTTGTTCAGTATTTTCCTCTGTTCATCGCCAAGCCCGCGGTTGATGGTCCTGCGCTGTCTTGCAGGCAGGAGTTGTGCAAACTCTTCCAGGCTCAACATTTTCAGATCCCTGAGAGTCTTTCCCCGATAGGTAAACTCACCCTTTCTCTTGGGCAGCTTGGTGGTTGATTTCTTTGCCATACCTTATCACCTCTTTCCTGTTCTTCTTGCCGCGATGGACCCAACCTTCCTGCCTGGCGGTGCTCTTCTGCTTACAGTCTTGGGTCTTCCCGGATGCTGCCATCCACCGCCTCCGAATGGGTGATCTATAGCATTCATTGCCACACCGCACACCCTGGGATACTTTGCTGCTCTTGTCTTTAATTTATGATATTTCTTCCCGGCCTTCACAAAGGGCTTATCGACCCTGCCTCCGCCTGCTACTACGCCAATAGTAGCTTTGCATCCGGGATTTAGCCATTTCATGGCCCCACTGGGCATTTGCACCACGGTCTTACCCACATCATGGGCGATCAGTACGGCATATACACCGCTTGACCTGGCAAGCTGTCCGCCGTCACCGGGTTTGTTCTCTATATTGCACAACAGTATGCCTTCCGGAATCTCCCGCAATGGCAGCGTATTACCTGGTAGTATCTCCGCAGAAATACCGCATGCGATCTCCTGCCCAACTGCAATACCTTCCGGAATCAGTATCAGGCGTTCTTCCCCGTTATCCAGGCTGACCCTTGCAATAGGTGCAGACCTTGCAGTATCGTGCAATATCTCAATGACCTCTCCATTGACAGTTTCATCCCTGTCCACTTTTATGTGTCTAAGCCTGGCCTTGAACTTGTGGGAGGGTGCCCGGTATGTGGGTGTTCCTTTACCCCGGTTCTGTGAAATAATTCTCTTTCCCATTTCTTTAACCTCCCCTAGAATATTCCAAGTTTAGATGCAAGTTCGCCGGCTGTGTTATCGCCTTCAAATGATACGATAGCCTTTTTCTTCCCTTTCATAGTAATCATTGTTCTCACCGAAAGTACCGGGATATCGTACAGTTCCTCGATCTCTTTTTTGATCTGGCCCTTGGTGGCATTGATATCAACCACGAACTGTAATTTGTTCTCGTCCTCGATATGGAATGTGGCTTTCTCTGTAACAAAAGGATGCAATATTATTGACATTGATCACTCCTCCCCTAATATATTGATAGCAGATTCTGTCCAGATGACAAGCCTGCCTGCATGGGTACCTGGTGCCAGTAGTTCAGCATTCAACCTGTTAACTTTGATCACGTCCACACCTGGTAAGTTCCTTGCCGCACGTACGATGCCGTTATCCTCGCCTATTGCAATAAGCAGGCTCTTGGGCTTTTTGTACTTGCGTCCGCGTCTCTTGCCTCCGCCTGCCCTTATATGCTTGCCGTTCTTTGCCCTTATCACATCATCGTACACGTTAATAGCTTCCATGAACCCGATAACCTCTTTAGTTGTCTTGATATCCTGGAACCCATCATCTGCTACAATGGGCAACTCAGCATCGAACCTGTGTCCCCTGCTTTTGACCAGTTCGGGATTTGCAGTGGCTGCAATGGCCGAATTAATAGCCCTGTAACGCTCTTTCTTATTTATCTTCTCTGAATAATCTTTCTCAACCTTGGGAGGATGGGCTTTCCTGCCACCCCTTGCCTGGGTGATACGGGCCACACGGTTACCTGTCTTGATCCTGGGCACACGGGCTACACCGCGCCCGGGACCCCAGTTATCTGCCGAGGTCTGCATACCGGCATATGGTGTGGGACCGTAGACCTGTAACCTGTTGGCCTGGGCTGCAAGTACAGCTTTCTTGATAAGGTCCGGCCTGTACATCTCATCAAATACAGCGGGGAGCTCGATATCGCCTTTAAAGGCCCCTGTAAGATCCATAATTTTTGCTTTACTCATATCTTAATTCACCCCTGCTTTGACTCTACACTGATATATGATACCTGGGGTGCACCGATCTGCTGTTTATCGCCCCTTATGGCCGGTCTTAGCCTGATAAGCCGCTTTTTCGGACCAGGAACACTGCCCTTTAACAGCAAATATTTCCCGCTTACTTCCCCGTAGTTCAGGAATCCGCTTTTAGGGGTCACTTCCTCACCATTCTCACCGATCTTGATGATACGTTTATTGTACTCGGTCCTCTGGTGATAACCGGTCTGGCCCAGTTGTGGTACACGCCAGCTCACTCTTGAGGGGTTCCATGGCCCCAGGGTGCCTATCTGCCTGAGACTGCCCTGTCTGCTGTGTTTGTGTTTCATCAGGTTGATACCCCACCTTTTCACAGGTCCCTGGGTACCTTTACCTATGGTAATGGCTGATACGTCAACCACATCACCGGTATTGAAAACGTCAGAAACGTCGACTGATTTCCCAATCAGGGATGTTGCATATTCAAGTCTTGTGGCCATATCGCCGCCAACCACCCTGTTCTCCATCAGATCAGGCGTCTTTTTCGGGATTCCTGCTATCAGAGACGGAAGTGTATAAGAGATTAAATGAATGTTTGCTACCTTTCCTTCTTCAACCAGTTTCCCGATCTTTTCAAGTGCGTTTTTAGTATTGGTTTTCTTTGGTGTGAACAGTTTTTTGTCTAACGCGGGATCAAGGTCACCGGACCATGCTTCTCCCAGTGTTTTTGTGCCGTAGGGTCCTGTATCTCCATATACCCTGATCGCAGCAATTTTCATTGCAGGTACTTCAAGCACTGTCACCGGAACAGAAATTTCCGTTCCTTCGGTGAGACTATTAGGCTTATCGTCCATCATGATCACATGGGTCATGCCCACTTTATATCCGGCAAAACCGCCCAGTTTGGGCATATTGTTTCCTTCGGACCATGATCTCACTGTAGGTATCTGGCTCTTTGCCCTTTTCCTCGGGCTGAATGCCAGTGATCCTCGCCTTGGTCTGTGTAAATTTGCCATTCTCTTCCTCCTGGTTTTAGGATTATCCTATTCGCTGTGGCGGGACGATCGATTGCTTACCTGACCAGGTTCAGCGCAGACAGCGTGGCCCATACGGCCTCTTCTGTCCTTACTGTGGCTGTTCCCTGCGCAGGTATGGTATTGAGCACTTCACAATGGATGTCTGAGAGCTTGAAACCCTCATTAGCCAGTATGGTCTCTACACCTTGCCTGGGTGAGCCAAATACCACAGCAGTATAATCTGACTGCTTTGTCCTCTCACCAATCTGTGCCAGTAGTGTGTTGTCGAGCAACGTACCCTGGCGGGATGTGGCGATTATCAGGGCACCTTCTTCTGAAATATTTTCCAGCGCCCCTGAGAGGCTGTCTTCTACTGCTGTACGGTATCCCCAGTACATGGGAATCTCGTCCTTTGTTACCAGCTTTGCTTGTATTGGTCTTCGCGAAAAGATTCTGACATTAACGCGCTCGCCATTTCGCACTTTCCTTAAAGGTGCTTCAAGGCGGACCGGGCTATCGATTCCGATATCGACCCATGCGCTTTTGTCAGATCCGACTTTTTTCTCGCTTTTCTTTTTTTGCGGTCCCGGGACCACTACCCCAACCCGAAATTCTCCTTCGTTGAGGTTTGATGATCTTGATTCGATGGGATGATGCAGTGTCCTTAGCGGCGGTAACACCCCTGCATGCTTTAGTTCCTCCCTTAGGGGGAACAGGTGTTTTCGCAGGTACTGTGGTGTCTCTGCATATCGCAGCAGCAGGTCTATAAACCTACTGTCATCGAATTGCGGGTCGCGGTATATGACTATCTTACCGACCCTGAATACTGATGCCGCTCTTGCAATCTGCCCTACCTTGTATGTCTTTATTCTCCTGTCCCTTGTTTCTGCTGTCAGAGATGAGGGTATGAGTATTGTCAGGTCTGGACTTCTCCTGTCCGGGGCTAAAGATGGCATAAGTACTTTCCGCATATGATATTGTAAGAGATATATAAGTGTTTGCCAGTTCAGCGAGAGCCTTTTTATTATTTAGCCTGAAAGTACCCTTGGTTTCTTTCATGCTAAATAAAAAGTCCCCGACTCTGATGAGTTCCCGCCTGTCTCAATGATCTATGACTCAAAACCCAAATTC
>DAOUWY010000055.1 GCA_030666885.1 Methanosarcinales archaeon | reverse complement strand
GGCATGATCTTGATCTTAGCTGCTACTTCGCCCACACTATTCACCTCAGGGTCCCTGGAACTGGCATCCCGGACACGTATACGGGTTACTCTGGTGTCTACACATTACACATCTTCCAATTTCCCTGCCACATGACGGGCACGGGAAACGCACATACCCTTTCTCGATAAGTTTTACTCCGCATGAAATACAGTACTCTGCTTTCTGGGTCATCCTTGTTAATTCTCCTATTATATTTCGGTATTAGTATGATTATATTGACTTAAAACTTGTTCTTGCCATATATCAATGTGCCCACGGTAACACCGCCCTTCAACGCTTCGATAACTCTATCGAAGTGCCTGCCGTTTATCACCATACAGTCCATTCCATGTGCCACAAGGAAAGCGCTCAGCCCCTTATCCACACAGGTCTCTTTACTGCCAGCCAGGTCACCGGCATATATCTGCCGCACCAGTTTACCATCCAGGTAAATACCGTCCACATCTGTGACTTTTACCAGCATGCTGCCTGTCCTTTGTGCGAACCAGGCAGAAATGGTGTCTGATGTCACATCCCATGAGTGTTCCAGGCCGCTGTCGTCCTCGCGTAATATTGTGTATGGCAGCAAAATATTCACACTGGGTTCATATATCTCCAGGTCATTAGTAAGTGGTATGCCTGAGATGTCTGACAGGTAATAAGCATACTGTTCCATAGCCAGTATTGCCATCCAGTGTGCCGCATCTCCAGAGATACCTGACATCTCCTGGAAACTTCTTACATTGTCTGCGAATACGGCCCCACCTGGAATGATAAGGACTGATTGTAAGTCCCGGCAGGTTATGTCATTGACCTTCCTGATAAGTGAGGAGGCACAATCCATCAGGCTGCCGCCTAATTTTATTACTACCCTGGAGTTGTATGTCATTAATCTGTTATTATACTGGTCATTTGTGGGCAACATACATATACTGTTGATATTCACGCAGTACATGACATTTCTTATTGTCTTCAATTTATAACGGATTAACTTACGTATACAAATTCATCCATTGATTAAAAATAAAAATCAGACCATGAAAAACCGTTTCATATCAAAAACCCGGTTTCGCTCTTGGTCTTGATATCAACCAATATGAAATTCTTCATATTACTGCGTCTGACATCAGCAATATCCTTCAACTTGACACCTTCCACAAAGGAAACTTCACTGACCTGCTCATGGAACTCATCATAATCCAGCTTGACCTTTAAACCTCTCAATCTAAGTGTAATAGGCAAAGGAGACAGTACTTCATTGATCGCAGACACCTGGTCCTCTATTTCTTTTTTTACCCTTGGTGGCATCACCGAAAGCAAGTCCTTACCAATCTCTTCCCGTTCCTTATCAAATATCTCGCCAACAACATCGACCACCCGGTCCATGGCAAACATTTCTTCCCCTTTTCGCAGCCTGTGGGCAATACGACCAATGTTACTCACATAAACATCCGCATTCGGTATATCTGCAACATCAATCTCAGGAGCCCCTGTTACCACTATGGGAATATCGATACCTTCGAACAACTTTGGCTTGCTATCTGTGATGCAGTGTTTAAAATTGCCAAAAACATATACTGCCACGTCATGTTCATTGATCAGTTCACGCTCATGTGCAGATATCTGGCACGTCCTTGCGCCCACGCCCCGGGCCAGTCCCACCATATTGGTCTTTGCACCTTTGCGGCGCAAAAACTCGGCAATATCACAATCCGGGTGTGGCAGGTGATGGTACGCAAGGGTCGGTGCCACAACAGCGATCTCTGTTCCGGATAGAGGTGCACGGGTTAACACACCCAGCAATTTCTTTGTCATATCCTCAACAAGCCCGGTATCCTTGATCGGAACCAGCATTATGATGACAACTTCAGTCTGCATTATATTCTTCTGGAGAATATAACCACCCAGGTCTTCTACCAGCTCTTCGATCAGGTTATGTTGATAGACACCGCCTTCATACATCATTGGTTCAAGCATTGAGCCCCACCTCATGCAGCAGTGAATCGCGCATACTTACTGCCCTGTCCTTCCAATCCTGTTTAATAGGATCCTCGGAAGCCACGAAAAGAATATATTCATCTGTAAGTTGATGGTACCTGACCCTGAAACCCTCAGGGATGATCCTCAACATTGCATCAACGATCCTGTCATTGATCTCCTGGACTTTTTCATCGATCACCATGTCTCCAAGCAAATCAACCTCAGTCATATAATCCGGAGTTTCCACAACGATCGTCGTTCTTTCATCTTGTACGATATTGCCCCTGCCGTAGCGTTCCCACAATTTTGTAAGCAGTTGAGGGATATAAGCTTCCTTGTTAAGGAAAATTAACACTTCAGCTTTACCGTACCCGCCAATCTCCAGGTCAGCGAAATCACTAAGTTTAACCGACGCTAATCCTTTCTTTCGCAGACCGAGGAAAATGAATACCGGTTCGGTCACATCCACAAAAGCCCTTACTTTCAGGATAACCCTACCCAGCGCCAGGTCGGACAGCACATCTATTATCACTCTCCTATAGATATCCGCACCTACCTCTTCCGGTGATTCCACGATTATTGTATCATCTTCCATCTATATGACTCCAGTCGGGTCTATTTATCAATAAAACCTGATACCAGTAGTGCCGCACCCACAGCACCGATGTACTGGGAATGCGGTGGGACCGTAACCTTGATCTTTAGCAGTTCTTCCATGGCCTTTGGTACACCTTCGATAAGCGACGACCCGCCTACCATGATCAGCGGTTCCTTAACATCGATCTCCTGCAATTGCTGCTCAAAGACCTGTTCCACTACACTGTAACAGGCAGCTGCTGCGACATCCTCCTGCGCTGAGCCTTTTGCAAGGGAATTGACCAGGCTCTGGATACCAAACACGATGCAGTAACTGTTCATTTCCACATTTTGCTGCATACCCTTAACAGCCAGATCGCCAAGTTCTGTGATATCCACACCCAGCCTTTTTGAAGTCATCTCCAAAAACCGGCCTGATGCCCCGGCACAGATTCCACCCATAGTGAACATACCAGGGATACCATCCTGCACGGCAATGGCCTTATTGTCCATACCTCCAATATCTATGACAGTGGACGATCCATGCTGGCTGTTGGCAAGATAGACAGCTCCTTTTGAATTTACAGTGATCTCTTCCTGGACCAGATCTGCATTGAACTCCTCGCTCAGCAGGAATCTTCCGTAACCGGTAACACCTATGGCCTGTACGTCATCCCTGGTAATACCTGCCTCAGCCAGGGCTTTTTCCAGTGCCTCATTGGCACTTTCCACCACTTTGATAGTGGAAACCCAACCTGTGCCTATGATCTCATCATCCTTCATTATCACTGCTTTGGTGGTAGTCGACCCCGAATCTACGCCAGCGGTCAAACCTTCCTGATGCTCCCTGGCAAGCAGGCTGCGACGCCTGGCAGTAGTGGTCAGTGCTTCCAGTCTGGTAAGCAGGGTACTTGACGTTGTACGTTCAGTAAACGAATAACTGATAACAGGGATCTTCGAGTTGGCATAAATATACCTGCGAATCTCATTTCGCACTAGGGCACCTTCAGCACACCTGAAGCATGAAGCAATCAATACGGCATCAGCCATTGTCCTTCCTTCCACAATTGCTTTCGCCCTTGCCATCATCAATTTCAGGTCAGGGCTTGCCACTTTGAACCCGAAATTGTCCTCAACACTCCTGACTTCATCTATGGATATCTCAGGGAAGATAATTTCAGCATTAACCATACTGGCAGCCGTATCTATCTCTTTCTGTATACCACTGTATTCACTACCACAGGAAAGCTGGGCAATCCTGACAAGACTCTCTTTTGCCATATCACTTATCCCCCTTTCCAAGTCCGTCTGTAAAATCATGTATCATATGCACAAATGCCTTTGCATCCTCTTCAGTGCGGGGATAATCCAGTTCCAGTATGGGTATATCCTTTGTCCGGACCAGAAAGTTTACAAGTTCATTGGTACGGGCGCAGCCCATACATCCGAAGGCTATGTCTGGCTCCATGACAATAACAGCTGCTTCGGCTTCCTCAAGCAACGGGCCCAGCAGCGCCATCCTGCCCCTAACACCGGAAGGTACTTCAACAGCGGCATATTTCAGTCCGATCTTCGGGTCTTCAGGAGTAATATTAATAGGCGGCGAATCCAATCCTGCCGTACGGATCTTTTTCCCGACCTCCCGCATTACGGCAAGAGGTTCATGACCGAACCTGTCTATAAGGTCTGATAAAATCAGACTGTTGCTGGGGTAAATAAAAACCTTAACCATCTCGATAACCTCGTTTGGACTATGCGACCTCTTTTTCAATAATGTCTTTAAATGTTTCAATGTGTATTGGCAAAGACCGGGTCATTTTCTTTCCCTTGCCTTCCCCTCTCTCGATCTCTTCAAGTGCTGATGTAATATATGGCAAAAAAGTAAATTCAGTCTCATGTTGGTGGAACCCGGGTTTCGGTCCGCCTCCCCGCCCGACCCTGCACCGATAGGGATCGCCGGGTGGCACACCCCTTTCCTTAATAAATATCCGGTTGGGGTCAATAGTCCGGATCTCCCTGGCAACTTCATCTACTACAGACCTTTTTCCTTCAATAATAAGACCGAAACAAGTCTCTTTCACCGTGATATCTGCCTTGCTTTCATATATCCTGATAACAACATCGCTGGGAAGTGTAAAGGTGGAGTGCAGGACAATCATCTTGCTTATAATATCATCATCGTTCATCCTTTTCTACCTCCGTGACATACATCACATCTCCCTGTTTGACCCCATCCAGTTTTTCAATATCCCGGACAATTCCGATTATATTAGTGGCGTGGAACTTCTCACCTGTTGGACCATACCGGCTATCGTCCAGGGATTTTGTACCGATCAGACCGTACTGATTGGACGCCTGGTTGGTCACACCAACTTCACCAGACAGGACCACATCCTTTGGAGTATTTTCAGGCATGATCTCCTTGTATCCCTCTACCCTTTTGATTGTCTTGAAAATAGTAGTATTGTCATATGTGAAATGTACAGGCAAAGGTGCTATCGGCCGATCCTTCAGCTTGAGTGCATGTTGGAAATATTCAATGGTAATCGGTGCCTTATCCTGGTAAAACTTGATGTGTAACAATTGTTTGGGTGGAATACATAACACAGAAACTTTTTTCGCTTCAATAATTTGCATTGTGGTAAAGGGCAGTTGTTCAACAACAATGGCATCCTCTGCTATATGACCATCAAATGTGACCTCAAGTCCTTTTTGCACTGCCAGTGCTTTTGCCTCATCGATCGTCATGCCCTGGAACATGATCCTTTCAGGCGAAACCCTTACTTCCAGTTTGTTCCCTTTTTCTGCCAACTTGATAAGCTGGATTCCCTTATTGACAGTTCCCACGATCGAATGCACTATACTGCTGGGCCGGTCCTCCTTATAAATAAAAACACGTCCCAATCCCGAACCCTTGCTTCGCACCGCAACAGCACCTTCCGATCTGGAATCAAGGGACTCGAAGGGACAGTCTTCACCATTTAAAAGGTTGTCTGCTACGTAGGAACTGGAGATGTCGTCAACTTTGATTATCCCGTCACCTATCAGTCCGAGGAAATGTTCAGCACCATAAGGTGCATCCTTCCTGAGTTCCACTGAAAGGTAGGTGAATATCTTCATCCCATTTTCAAGAGGCGTATTCATGTCAGTGGTGGTGATCTTATCAGTCAGCGTTTCCCACCGTATGACGGGCTCTATCTTGTTGATTGTGTCCCCCTGTTCCAGTTTCGCAATGATATTCTTACCGCTTATAACCCTTGCAAAGACACCCCCGTCGGCCGTTGCACCATGGGATGCAGTATGACGGTTCTTTGATACCACCACATATGTGTTCTTTGCATC
This sequence comes from Methanosarcinales archaeon, assembly GCA_030666885.1. Classification (GTDB taxonomy): domain Archaea; phylum Halobacteriota; class Methanosarcinia; order Methanosarcinales; family Methanocomedenaceae; genus Methanocomedens_A. The sequence continues at coordinate 3,287 of DAOUWY010000055.1, read as the reverse complement.
ATATCCCCCTGCCCCGAACACCAGATCATATTTCTGGTAATCAAAGGTTCCCCTGTCCGGAGTGATATTGGTAGGAATGGGGCCAAAAGCCAGTGCATCAATAGTGGCCCAGTGGGCACGTAATTCTTTTCCTACAATTTGACTAAGCCACGTTGACACCAGTTCAGGTTTTTCAGGGTCTACCTCTATCTTGAACTCGCCTTTGTTTGTCTGGACACTGTACTCGGTGGTCTGTTCCTCTTTCTCTTCGCCACCTTTTACAATGCCTATCGTTGCCCCGCTGATGCAGGAAGTTTGTGTTTTAGTAAGAAGATCGCCAAGAGATGCCCCTTCTTCTATTTCAACAGAGCCCTCGTTCAGTTCTATAGTGATGGTGCTTGTCAATAATCCCCCTCCATGTGAGACATCTACTTTGTAATGTTAATGTGTAATATACTACTATATATTGTTACTGAACTATGATACTGGACAATACTACCGGACAATACTACTTGGCAATGCCACAGTAGAATCTACCTGATTACCAATATCATTCGTATTTGTGTGAACAAACTATAAATCTTTAGATATCCCTTCAAGTGCCTCTTCTCTTTCATCTCTTGTCAGACGGCTTAGCACCTCTGAAGTTTCACCGACATCTACTATCTTGCCAAGTCTCATAAGTGCTGCCCTGTCGCATACCTCGGCAACGAAATCCATATCATGGGATACAATAACAAAAGTCTCACCCAATGTTTCCCTTGCGTGAAGAATGGATTTGGAAACCTCAATCTTTGTAATAGGATCCATAGTACCAGTGGGTTCGTCAAATACCAGTATCCTGGGCTCCTTCATTAATACTTGTGCCATCGCTACCCTGTGATTCTCGCCTTCACTGAGTTCGTTAGGCATTTTTTGCAGTATGTTCTTAGCTTTATTCTCGGAAAAACCTGCAGTCATCAGGGTTTGGATAGCCTTACGTTCTCCAAGTTCGTGTGGCAGTTCCAGACCAATTGACTCGGTCAGGTTATCCACTACATTCCTGTGGGGATACAGGCTGTATTCCTGGTGAAGCATACCAATATATTTGGTGGCCCGTCCCTTACCATATGAACCCAATACAGTCATGTCCACCCAATCATCTCCTATCTTGACGTGTATGTCACCGGTAGTGGGTTGTAACAGACCTGTAATTATCTTGGATGTGGTAGTCTTGCCTGCGCCGCTTACTCCTATCAGGCCGAAAATCTCTCCTTCCCTTACATCAAATTCGATATCATTAACAGCATTGACCACACCTCTGTCAAGGGAGAAATATTTCATCTTAAGGCCTTTAGCCTTGATAATAAGATCTCCTACAGCGTAATCTTTTTTCTCGATAGAAGATGCTTCTTCCATGAATGTGGCACAAACCTCTTTCGGATCTCCCTGGGCTACTATCTCCCCCTCTTCCAGGAGTATTGCCCTGTCTGACAGATCTTCAATAACTTGTGGCCAGTGTGAAGTAATAACAAGTGACATATTATACTGTTTCACAGAGTTCATTATACTATTATGGACAAGTTCTGCTGTTTTCGGGTCAAGTGTACCTGTAGGTTCATCGGCCAGTAGCATCATGGGGTCCTTGACAAGCTGTCTTGCCAGTACTACCCGCTGTTTTTCACCACCGCTTAACTCCCTGGCAATATGCATCATGCGGTGAGACAGGTTCACCTGATCAAGCAGGTCGGCAGCTTTATGAATAGCAGAAGGCCCTTTTTCCCCGATCTCGTTAAGTGCATTCATCACGTTTACTATGACCCTGTCATCGCCGTATAGTGCAAATGTACGCTGCAGCATAATAGCAAGCCGACGGGATATATCTCTTCTGACGGGATCGTGAAGTGGAAGTGATACAAAATCAGCAACAATTTCTTTCAGTTCACTATCACATTTTTTGCAGGAATTGCCTGCATGACTTGCGGGTTCGATCTGGCCGCAGGATTCACACTGGGCTACATGGTATAGTAGCTGTCCCGAGATACGGTCAAATTTTTCCACACCTCTCAGGACGTGCATCAGGATTGATTTCCCTGAACCGCTTTTTCCAAGTACTCCGATAGCTTCACCTTCATTGATAGTCAGATTTATATTTTTCAAGACATCAACATCATCAAAGCCCACGGATAAGTTTTTAATTTCAATAAAAACTGACATTTATCTCTCCTCTTGTATAGGTTTACTAGTATGGTCATTTAACCGAATAATATAATACATGTCCTAAACACAATCGTAATACATTATATACAAATCGCTTACAATTCTTTAGTACTATATAAGTGCATATATTTGTGGTACTACATTGATACAATCAATACATAAATATAACGATAATACATTAAGTGAAAATTTTAGTAATGAAACATATAATATATTATATTGAATTATGGAAATTATTTCATCAAGTCGTGTTGAGTCGTGCTTCAATCTTTTCTTTAAGGATGTTACTAAGCATTTTTCCGTCCACACTGCCCCTGAATTCCTTCATAATTTCACCCATTAACGGTCCAACTGCCCCAATACCTCGTTCTTCTACAAAGTCAATGCGTTGATTTATAATATTTTCCACTATGAGTTCAATGTCTTCAACGCGTTTTTGTCCCAAACCCATATTTTTAGCAATATCTTCTACATCCATTTTAGGGTTTTGTGCAATCCCGATCAACAGATCAGGTATAACTTCTTTAGCAGCACCGCCGGAAACAAATAATTTGAAAACTTCGACATAATGATGAGGCTCTACTTTATCTATGTCAAATCCATGAGTCAATTCGTTTTCCCGTCTAAGGCTTTCCCGTTTAAGTTTAGTAAGAGTATTCACTAATGTATTTGCAACCAGTGTCGGATCAATACCAGTCACTTCAGTAATAATTTGTTCAAATAATCCTAAATGTTTCGAAGCCACAATTCCAGCCAGTTCTTCGTTCAGTCCCAATTTCTCTATGTACCTGGCCTTACGTTCAGGCAGCAGTTCAGGCAGTTCAATAGAATCCAGCATGTCCCTGGTTACAACTACAGACGGCACATCAGTCTCGGGATACATCCTGGCCGCCCCGGGCAGGGGTCTCATATATGCCGAGTTACCGTCAGGCAGTCCCCTCCTTGTCTCTTCGGCAATCCCCTCCAGTGCAATACGTGCCCGTTCGACAACCATTTGCAGGGCTCCCTGTGCCCTGTCTTCCAGGTCTGCAACCATTATGACACAGTCCCTGTCCCCGGCACCCACTGCCTCGCGCACGGTAACCACTTCCTGTTCGGTTATGCCGTAT
>DAOUWY010000300.1 GCA_030666885.1 Methanosarcinales archaeon | reverse complement strand
TATTACCACCATAAATATGCGCGGAAAAATAAGAGACAGAATACTTAGGATACTGGCAAACAATCCATCTGGGGATATCAGCAAATACAATATTGCCAGACAGGCCGACTGCTCTTACCCATGGGTGCGGGAATTTTTCCTGAAACTTGCCGAAATGGAACTGGTAAAGGGTACCAAAGTCTTAGACTATCCTGCCCTGCTGAATTACTGGCAGTCTGTTCGTATCAAGCACAAACACAGGGAATACATGCTCAAAGACCCATTGGAGTTCCTCAAGCACTCCCACCTATCCTATGCATTGACCACATACCAGGCAGAAAATCTAGTCCAGAATTACCTGTTCCCAAGCAGGGTCGATATTTATATAAATGAAAGTGATTGGGAGCAGTGGCACGATATGCTCTCAAAAAAAGGACTTGTAGGCAAAGGAAATGTGCGACTAATACTCTCGGATGAGCATGTTTTTTATAATTCCTTTGAAAAGGATGGCCTGAAGATCGTTTCGATGCCCCAGTTGATATTGACTTGGTGAATGAGGGTGGAGTATGTGTGGAGGCATCTGAACTGCTTATCAAAGGGCTTTAATGTGAAGAGCCAGAGCAATAAGGAGTTGAGGTCGGGGTGCAGTGGGATTGGGCTTGAGCGGTGGGCGAGTGCTTTTTTTGTGAAGGAGGGGATGGACCCGGATAAGTGGCCTGAGGTTTTCAGGAAGATTGTGGGTGAGTTGCCTGACGAAGAGAACGAGCAGTGCGGCACTGCAAAGTACTGTGTGGAGTTCCCCACCATCGGCAGCCACAGCCCGGAGTGCTAGCAAACCAGAGTTGGACTTGGTGGTGGTCGACATTTCCGTCACAAATGGAAGCCTGAATTGACTAAAATCGCCGGGGTTGTTATCGTTGATGTGGTTATAAGGCCATTTCTATATTCTAGTGGAATAAGATTAAGCCGCTGAGATTCAAAGCAAACTTTTTCGAAACTTACCAACCTCACACTATCAATAAATAAAATTCAAATAAAATGAGGTTGAGTCATACTACATATTATACTGCAAAAAGGATACTGAAATGCCAGCAAGTAAAAAATCGGAAAAGGAAATCAAAGAAGAAAAAACTCAAATATTGATCGAAATGACTGCGAGTTTTTCCAATGAATATCTGGATGAGGATTATAAAGAGTTATGTGAGAAGCTTATTAGAAAGATGGCACGCAAGCGAAAAGTACCCTTCCTTTCAGGCAGAATAGAAATCTGGGCTGCTGCAATAATCCATGCCTTGGGTAGTATTAATTTTCTTTTTGATAATAACTTTGAACCTTATGCTTCCACTGATGATATCTGTAATTTTTTTAGGACATCAAAAAGCACTACATCACAGAAAGCTAAAATTATCAGAGATATGTTCAAAATGAATTATTACGATGATGAGTTTTCTACAACATATATGAACGAAAGTAATCCATTTTCGAAAATGACAATGATAAATGGATTAATTGTACCTTCAGATATGTTGCCCACTTTGGAAAACATTGTACTTCAAAATGACTTACCTGATGAAAATGAAGTAAAAAATGACAGTATATATTTAATTAAAGCAACATTGCACTACAGATATTTCCATTCCAATGAGCCCGTTTTTAGAATTTTTGCAATTCAAGGTGAAACGAAACTTTACACATTAGCAAAAACAACATTGAAATATTTTAACTTTGATTTTGATCACCTCTTCGGGTTTTATAATAACCTAAATGAATGGACAAATTCACAAGAAAGATATGAATTACCTTATTATTTGGATGTCAATAAGGATTCAAAATTCCAAACTAATGATGTTAAACAAGTAAAGATCAATGAAGTTTTTGATGAAATCGGGAAAAAAATGTTGTTCATTTATGATTATGGGGATGAATGGCAATTTATTATTGAACTTTTAGAAACAGATTCACCTGAACCAAATGAAAAATATCCATACATTATCAGGTCATTTGGAAAAGCTCCTTCCCAATATGGGGATGAAGCAACACATAAAAAACATCATGAGATAATGATAAATTCACTAGATCCTTCCCAGACTTCACTTGATGCATTCAAATAGATAAAGAGGAAATAGTTAATTGTCTATTTATTCATGTTCAGATTCCTTTGAAAAGGATGGCCTGAAAATCGTTTCGATGCTCCACTTGATAATTGACTTGATGAATGAGGGTGGAGTATGTATGGAGGCTGCTGAACTGCTCTTCAAAAGGATTGTGAAAAATGTAAGAAACGTATGAGACCGGGATATCGCATAGATATCTAAAAACTGTGGTGTAAAAAACATATAATCCAGGGCATATCGAGATATTATATCCAACTATAACAAAATATATAAATATGTTATAGTTCACTATAACATATCATGAACTACCTGGAAGAAGTCATCACAGAATTCCACAAATACCCCATCCCTCCACTATTCAAAAGAGAACTATCCATCCCAGCCGACACCGACAAAGTAATAACACTCATCGGCCTGAGACGCACTGGAAAAACATACTATCTATTCCAGGTAATCCAGCAATTACTGGACGAGGGCCTGGACAAAAAACGAATATTCTACATAAACTTTGAAGACGAACGACTCAGTGAACTGACAACAAGCGACCTCTCAACCATCATCGAGCTGTACTACAAGATAAATCCGGGTGCTGACATCCT
>DAOUWY010000341.1 GCA_030666885.1 Methanosarcinales archaeon | reverse complement strand
GGACCAGGGCCGCAGCGTTGCCGTTCACAGATATAATCGGCGTCCTGGCCAGCAGCAGCATGGCAGCCGCAACATGTTCGGCAACACGGGCAGAAGGTGCGGTGACCTCGCCGATAAGGTAATCAAAAGCTTCTCCCCTACCCTGGGCTATCAGTCCTGTAACACTGGTGATACCCGATTCCACACCACTTACTATGCGCTCCCTGGTAACAAGAGACTGATACCTGGGATGGTCTTTAGGGATTTGAGTCATATGGCATTTTAATGGTGTCCAATGGTTTTAATCCTACAGGCAGACTTTGATTGAATTCTACTTTTATTTTCTGGGAACTTTTGGGTTTGACCATTAGTTGTTTAATCAGTATCTTGCGTTCGTTCTCATCTAATTCCCGCCTGATCAGACATTTGTTTAAGTATCATCAGGTCAATAACCGTATATTAGAGAGATATTGTCACTGAAATGGAGAGTGGCTATGGTGAAGAATATACATGTTGCTATTGCACTGGTCTGTATTACAGTAGTGCTGGCAGTAATAATCCAGCCGGTTCGAAAGGAATCTCGTGCAGGGAACAAGATCGGAGATATGATCGAACTTCCTGAACCACAGGACTCTGGTGAAATATCAATTGAAGTAGCCCTGCTTGAGAGAAGGTCAGTAAGAAATTATAAGGATGAAGCGCCGACGTTGGCCGAGATTTCCCAATTGTTGTGGGCGGCACAGGGTATCACACATACAGGGGGATACAGGACCGCACCATCTGCCGGTGCGCTCTACCCACTTGAGATCTATGTACTGGCAGGAAATGTAGACGGTCTCCAGGCAGGAATCTACAAGTACAGGCCGCAAGGGCATGAACTGGAGAAGGTTGCAGGGGGAGATGTGCGTACTGAGCTGTGTGCGGCAGCGCTTGACCAGGAATGCGTTGAGGACGGTGCAGCAGTACTGGTATTTGCTGCGGTCTACGAACGAACGACTGGGAAGTACGCTGAGAGGGGGGTACGGTATGTGCATATGGAGGTGGGACATGCGGCCCAGAATGTTTATTTGCAGGCGGTCTCGCTGGGTCTGGGGACCGTGGTTGTAGGGGCTTTCGATGATGATGAGGTGGAGAGGCTGTTGCAGATGCAGGATGATGAGCGGGCGCTGTGCATTATGCCTGTGGGGAGGGTGTAAATTGTGGAGGAAACTGGAAATTTATAAGGAAATGGAAAATGCTGAGCAAAATCTGGAGGAATAATAATGGTTTTGATAAGGGCCTTTGAGAAGGGCGATAGCATCACTATGTTAGATATTGAAAAGTTATGCCCGCAGGGTAACGAAAGCTATGCAATGGGGATCGATAAGAGAGATATCATCGCAAGATACGAATTATACGATAATTGGAACGTTCTCGTTGCTGAAGAGGAAGGAAATGTGGTGGGTTGGATAGGCTGGACCGTGAAGCACGATCCACTCAAGGAAGAGACATATGCCTATTTTACTGAGGTAATGGTGCATCCTAAGTTCCGGAGAAAAGGAATTGCTGCTAAGCTGGATATGGAGGCAGAGAAGAATGTCGGGGATATTGGATCTGCTTATATTTATGGCTATATTTTTGAGCCAAACGATGCTTCCCAGACGTTAACTGAAAAACTTGGCTGGTCTAATGTGGGAGAGTTCAGGCTATGTTCGATATCTGTTTATAAAAAAGCCGATCTTGCACAAGAAATTAAAATTGAACGCATTAATGAAAAAGACATTCCTGAAGCAGTAAGTCTTATCAATGGTTATTATTCCAGACATGCACACTTTGTACCATACACTCCCGAAAGCTTTGGATCTTATGTGAATGGAATTCCGAGACTTTTTATTATTTTCTGATGACGATAGACATTTAAAATTAATTTTCACCGATACTATTTAAGTTTTATTGTAAATTAAATAATAAACTTTATATAAGATAAAATATATATTGTAACGTATGGCAAAAGGTAATCAGTTTATCAATAAATCACTTGCAAAAGACGTAGAAAATGGCCATATTGTCCAGGAATTACCAGAAGTTGAATTT
>DAOUWY010000345.1 GCA_030666885.1 Methanosarcinales archaeon | reverse complement strand
GCGCCTATCAAATATTGTTGCTAAAAAATTTAATGATGAGCGGCTTGCAAAGTTTCCGTTCAGGGACCTTGATGAAGCATTCCATTATTTTGCAGGGAAAAAAGGTCTGGTCATAATATTAGATGAGTTCCCGTACATGGTGTCATCCGACCCTGCCCTACCATCTATAATGCAGGATTACTGGGATAACAAACTAAAGAATACAGACATCAAGATATTTATCTGTGGTTCATCCATAGGAATGATGGAAAAGCATTTCTTCAACTATTCTTCACCTCTTTATGGAAGGAGGACAAAACAGTTCAAACTCCAGCCTTTGCGTTTTCCAGCACTTAAAGATTTCTTTCCATCCGCAGGTTTTGAAGAACTACTTGCAATATATGCAGTGTTCGGCGGGACACCAGCGTACATGTTAGAATATGAAAATGACATCTTCGAAACTATCGGGACCAGAATGCTAAGAAAAGAAGAATTCCTGCATAAGGATGCAGAATTTGTCCTGAGGGAAGAACTCAGGGAACCAAGATATTATTTCTCGATCATACGTTCAATTGCATTCGGGAACACCACCGCAGGGAGAATAATGAATGATACCGGCCTAACAAAGGATGTAGTTGCCAAATATCTCTCAACACTTCAGGACCTTGATATCATTGAGCGCCATGTTCCTGTTACAGAGAATATCAAATCCCGTAAAGGCATTTACAGAATAAAGGATAATTATTTCAGATTCTATTTCAGGTTCATTTTTCCATACATGGAATATATCGAAATGGGTGAAGAGGAATTTGTACTCAGGGAAATCAAAACGAATTTCCAGAGATACTCAGGTCTGGTATTTGAGCACGTCGTGACCGATCTTATTAAAGAAAACAGGAATCTCATCCCAATGCAATTTACCAGGATCGGAAGCTGGTGGAGCGCGGGCGAGGAAATTGATATTGTAGCAATTAACGAAAATACCAGGGAGATCCTGTTTGGAGATGTTAAATATACGAACAAAAAAGTTGGAGTAAAGACTTTAAATGCTCTTCTGAAAAAAGCGAGAAATGTTAAATGGGGAACCGACAACAGGATTGAACACTACCTGGTTATCAGCAGGAGTGGATTTGAAAAGGATATCATGGACAAGGATGTCACGCTCATAGATCTGAACATACTGGAAAGAATTACAAAAATCCGTAATCAGGATTAAAATGAGAATTAGACTTATTCGCTTAAATGATATAATGTCGTGTCAATTGCCTGTAATTTCAATCACCCATAATATACCCAAGACTTGCCTTCCCCTCCTCAATGGACCGTGATTCAAGTATGAACCTTACATCAAGATATTGAAGCGCATTGAACACTTTATTCCAGTCAACAGTCCCCTGTCCGGCAGGCAGATGCTCATCCCTTTTACCATGGTTATCATGCAGGTGCACATGTACAACCTTGTCAAGACATTTATCAATGAATTCATCTACCTTTGCGTTAGTATGAGCATGCCCCACATCAAAGGTCAGGCCCAGGTTATCACGGTCAACCGACTCGATCATACCCAGCATTTCCTCTGCCTGCCTGCCAAAGATAAAATCCATATTAACCATATTTTCCACACCAATGGTCACATCATGTTCAGCTGCAAAATCGCATAACCTCTGCAGACCCTGGATGTTACGGTCCCATGCAAGGTCAGGCATCTGCATACCCAAAGGTGAAAGATGTCCCGGATGTACCACTGCCAGGCGTGAAAAAGGCGCCGACAATTCGATTATTTCCGTCATCTGGTTAATGGTTTCATCCCATATGTTCTCATTCAGGCTTGCAAGGTTAAGGTCTGAGAAAGGAAGGTGGATCGTAAGTGTAAGGCCGGTCGTCTCAATAACGTTTGATATTTTTTCCAGGTTATCTCCAAGAAGGGTCTGGTTCCCCTCGCAGACGATCTCCCAGCCTGAAAAACCCATATCTTCAAGTTCAAAGGCATAATCGAACGGGTCATCCACAACTGACCTGC
>DAOUWY010000037.1 GCA_030666885.1 Methanosarcinales archaeon | reverse complement strand
GTACCTGGACCTGGTCTACCGTGTCAAGCACGAGTTCGGGATGCCAACGGCAGCATATAGTGTCAGCGGTGAATATTCCATGATAAAGGGGGCAATTGACCAGGGCTGGCTGGATGAGAGTGCCATTATAGAATCCCTTCTATCTATCAAGCGGGCCGGGGCTGATATGATACTTACATATTTCGCCAGGTATGCGGCTGGAAAGCTCAGGAGTTAGCAGGGGATATCCTCGAAATACATGTTTTTTTTACGTATCGGAAATTATAACCGCATTTCGATATCGATACAGGTAATTTTTTCAGTTTCAGTCAAACGTTGCGCAGGCATACCTAACCACAGCAGAGCTGCGGAGCATGACGATTAATATTAAATGTGAAGGCCGGATTTGCATGCGTGTTCTCACCCTGAGTTAAGAAACATATATAAGAATGTCACACTAATGGTATTCATACATGGAAGCGATCAAAGGTAATAAAATAAAAGAAAAAGCAGAGGAAATTTTTCCTACCGAAAGCCCGAAAGAATGGACAGTAGTACAGATAATTTATGATACTTATGTTTCTGAAAATGGTGATGTTAGACGGAAAGCGAGGGTAGGTCTAAAAGCTATCGTAGATTCCCTTAATTATTATATTTGGCGTATTCCACTGGTAAAAGAGGGGCAAAAAGTTCGTGGTATTTCAGTACATGACACAGAAGGTCTTCTTTCCTACGATACCATAGAAGATGAAGGAGTAATTACATTAAAAATAAAATTTCCAGAAATAAAGAAGGAAGAAGAAAAAACATTATTTTTAGAATATTATGTAACTAATTATACAAGTATTATTAAAAAGAGCATCTTTTCAACAAAATGGAAATATTCCTGGAATTATAAGGTGCTTAGTATAACTGAAAGATTTAAAACAAATATCTATCTTCCATCCCATGCCAAAATAGAAAATATCGAAACGAATGCTACTGACAAGCCAATTCAGTTTCGCTATGAAAATGAACACATAATTATTTTAAGCCAACATGAAGAGATGCTTGGAGATTTATATGGAGATATTAGTTATGTCCTGACAGCACCAATGACCAACCTCGTATTTGGTGTATTCGGCGGTGCAATTATGACAGTATTAATCGCATTGTTGCAAATTTTGAATATCACTTTTAAATTTTTCACAATTTCCTCGTTTATAATACTATTTGTAGGTACAGTATTAATTATAACTTTTGCAAAAAAATATTCATAAATCTGCTCACACGGGAACCGTTCCACATACCAGATGGACCCTGGCAACAGCAACGAGGCCATGCGTGAGGTGCAGCAGGATATCGAGGAAAGAGCAGATATCGTAATGGTGAAACCGGCACTGCCGTACCTGGACCTTGTCTATCGGGTCAAGCAAGAGTTCGGGATGCCAACGCAAGTTGTTCCTATATTATTCCCACGATCGGAACTTTTAAATAATATAAATTATGTCATGCGGGTATCACCAACCTAACATCTGCTAAATTTATTGGACTGCCATGACCATTCCATCCATTCAAAAGGTGGTAAAGCCCAACCATGTAAAGAATAAGTTCTGCCGATTTTAACAACAATTCACCCTCATAAGGTTCTACTCTTGTTCTTGTTCCTTCCACTATTCTTGTTTTTTTCTTTAGGTTATTTGACCTTTCTACTACATTACATATATCATCAATTGGTAATCCAATTTTGGAAACATTCTTAAGAATAAAATATCCAAATTCCTCAACCATCTTTCTTACATTCAAATTATCTACATAAATATGTTTACGCATAGCCTGAAGATTCCCACATCACCCAGCCAGCATATGGTACACAATAGCCTTCATCAATGTCCCGCCATCGGTCTGCGCCAGTGCCTGGCCAGCTATTCCGAAAAGTCCTTTAGGCCTGCTGACCATTGGACTTAACATGCGAGCTGCGGTCTACTACAACAACAATGACGTGCGTCTGGAAGAGATGCCTGTGCCAGCTATTGGCCCAGGGGAAATGCTGGTAAAAGTAAAAGCCAGTGGTATCTGCGGTAGTGATGTCATGGAGTGGTACCGCATCATGCGTGCACCGCTGGTGCTGGGGCACGAGATAGCAGGCACGGTTGCCGAAGTGGGAAAGGACGTCAGTCGATATAAAGTGGGGGACCGTGTCTTCATATCCCACCATGTGCCGTGTAATACCTGCCGCTACTGCCTGGTCGGTCACCATACGGTCTGCGATACCCTGCGCAGTACCAATTTTGACCCTGGCGGCTTTGCCGAATATCTCAGGGTTCCTGCCATTAATGTAGACAGGGGCGTATTCCTGCTGCCCGATGAGATGTCATTTGACCAGGGCGTGTTCATCGAACCCCTGGCCTGCGTGTACCGGGGGCAGCGCCAGGCAGGGATCAAGCCAGGCAAGAGTGTACTGGTCATAGGCAGCGGGATAACTGGCATCTTACATGTCAAACTGGCTGCGGCACTGGGTGCAGGCAGCATTTTTTCCACGGATATCAATCAGTACAGGCTGGATATGGCCTCAAAATCCGGGGCGCAGGTAATTGATGCACAGGAAAATGTACCTGAGCGCCTGCTGGAACTTAATGAGGGGGTACTGGCAGATGTAGTCATAATCAGTACCGGTGCCGTGCCTGCTATAACCCAGGCGCTGGCTTCAGTGGACCGAGGTGGTACCATCCTGTTCTTTGCTTCGCCTGAACCTGGAGTTACAGTCCCGCTGCCTGTATTTGACCTGTGGAAGAACGAGGTCAGGATTGTTAGCTCATACGGCGCCAGTCCACTGGATATTACGAAAGCCATTGAGCTGATACATGCGAGTAGGGTTGAGGTGACGGATATGATAACCCACAGGTTCGCTCTGGCAGATGCAAAAGAAGGGTTCAAACTCGTGGCCGGAGCCGGCGAGTCTATGAAAGTGATAATTGAACCACACAAACCATTTTAATCATCCATACAAAAAATACTTCAAACAATACATTATACATCATTAAAATAACAAGTGTGTACATAAGTGTGTACATTGTAGGTATTTAATATATGTGGAGCAAGATACTAAGCAAGTTCGAAAAACATCCTGCACAGGAAAAGGTTGTCAAGCTCCTGCTGGAGCGGGGCTTTCAGGTCAATGGGCAGGGACGTGTGGTTTCAGGTAATATCGAACTGCCCCATACCCAGGTGGCCAGGGAGATCGGTGTCGACAGGAGGGTGGTGGATTCCACATGTGAGGTTATATTATCAGATGAGACCCTGACAAGCATATTCCAGAATGTATATACGATCCCCTTTTTAAAAGATGTGGCACCTGCATTAGGTCTTGGTGTCATTGTAATAACACCGGGCGATGCTTCCAGGACAGGTATACTTGGCCAGGTAGCCTCGGCAGTGGCAGAACACGGTTTAAGTATCAGGCAAGCAGTTACTGAAGACCCATTTCTGACAGAAAATCCGCTGCTTACTATAATAACGGATGACAATATACCTGGCGACCTGATAGATAAACTAAAGAAAGTGCCCGGAGTAAAAGGGGTTACTATTTACTAAACACAGGTTCATATGAACTGATCGGACTTTTAAAGATGTAGTTCAGCAAAACTAACCGAATCGTTTGCAAAAAAAAAGAAAAGTTAGGCTGGTTATTGTCCAGCCTGTAGTAAAGCAAATTATACCCGGTCTGCTTAACCGAACAGTGCGCCCAGTCCTTCCATTCCGCTCTCTTCAGCCTCTTCCTCTTCTTCAGCTGCTGCTTCCTCGGCTGCTGCGGGTGCTTCCTCAGCTGCTGCAGGTGCTCCTGATGCTGCTCCGGCTGCCGGGGCTGCAAAAGCAGCTTTTTCGATAGCTTCCTGGATGTCGACGCCTTCAAGGGATGCCACCAGGGCCTTCACTCTTGTTGCATCCACATCGACATCTGCGGCCTGCAAGATACCTGTTATTGCGTCTTCTGTTACGTCTTTACCTGCATTGTGCAGTAAAAGTGCTGCATAAACATATTCCATTTCTTATCACCTTTTATCAATTGTTGACTATAATTACTTCTTTGTTCATCATCCGAACAGGGCACCAAGCCCCTCTGCTGCTGTTTCTTCAGTTTCTTCTTCAGCAGCCTCTTCTTCTACTTCACTGGCAGTCTCCTCCTCTCCGGGCTCGACCACGACCGGGCTCACTGCAGTCCCGGCACTCATCTTTGCTTTCAGGTCATCGTCAAGGGCTTCATCCGATACCAGACCTGCCAGTGCCATTACGTGACCCTGGGCTCTGGACAGCAATATATCCATCACTCCAGGTTCATATATCACTGCATTCACTGCCAGGTTTCTTGACTCGGATGCTGCCTTTGCAAGCAGTGCCTGAATGGTGGTACTGGTCGGGTATGCCGAATTGACTGCCAGGTTGAACGCCTGGCTGGCTGCTGTTGTGAAGTCAAGTGATATCTTACCTTCATCGATGGCAAGCTTTGATGCATCGAACAACATACCGTCCTCGAAGGTACATCTCAGGACCAGGCCCAGTTCAAGTGGATATATATCAAGACGGGCCAGCATGGCTGCCAGATTCTGTGAAACTACTTCACCTTCTTTAGCTACCACTTTTGTTTCCCGTATGACTACTTTCCCGCCTTCAATCGCTGCGGGAATACCTGCTGATTGCAGTTCACCTATAATGGGCCCGGGCGGGAAATTGGTTGGTCCTTTTTCAACAGTAATATCCCTTGGTGACGTCATACCACCCTTGATAGGGGCTGGAGTTTTGCTTGAACTGAGAAGCCTGAATAATTTGAACGAGTTATCGTTTGAAAATACCAACCCTGTCTCATGGTCAAGATAATCCCTTAGAGGTTTAATATCTTCAGAACTTTCATCCAGTGCTCTTGTTATCAGTGAGTTCTTGCAGACCTTGATCAGCACTGAATCCCTGATACTTGAACGCATCTGCTGGAACTGCTTCGACGGCAGTCCGTGGATACCCACCAGTCCAACTACCGGATAATCCCTTATTTTGGATTTAATATCCCTTATCTCATCTTTCTTCCATTTGGGTATGTGCATGCTGTGGTGTTCTAAATCCATTTAGATCACCTTCACTACAGGTCCCATTGTGGTCTTGACATAGATCGATTTGATATTCTGCTTGCCACTTACCATCTTGTGCTCGATCCTGGATATGACTGACTCGATATTCTGGGCCAGTGCTTCAGCTTCCATATCCCTGCGTCCGATTGGAAGATGGAATGAAAGCCGATCCTTACTGCGAACCCTGATTGCATTTTTGGCTTTATTAACTATATTCTCAATGTTCTTATCAGGAGTCAACGGCTCTGGCATCTTACCTCTCGGTCCCAGGATAGGTCCCAATGCTTTGGCAATGGAAGGCATGTAAGCAACTTCTGATATGAAAAAATCAACATTATTGGCAAGTTCACGTGCCTTTGTCTTGTCATCTCCCAGATTTTCAATCTCTTCCGGGTCTAATATCATCTCAGCGCCGGCACTTGTCGCCCTCTGGGCAATATCACCTTTAGCAAAAACAGCAATCCTGATAGATTTACCCAGACCGTTTGGAAGGATTATCTCTTCATCCACACGGTTCTCAGGCTTGCTCATATCAACATTTTTAAGGTTAATAGCAATGTCCACGCTTTCTGAGAATTTGCGCTCTGGCGCCTGCTCAAGCGCCTGTTTTACTGAATTTAATATATCTTCAAATGTCATATAATCCTCCCGTAGTATTTGCCTCAGGCAAACGACCACTTGATCTTCTACGGTTGTTTAAGGAGTTCTTTTTACTGTGGGATAAGTATTTTAATTTATCGGTTATAGGCATTAAGCTTCCAGCTTATCCCGGAACTTTCCTGCCTTTACCGCCTTTTGTGCTTCCCTTGGGTCCATGTCCTCTACAGTCACACCCATGGGTACACAGGAACCGATAATCTCGTTAACAGCCGATTCAAAATTCCTAGACAGCAGTCCGTCACGTTTCATCCTGGCAACCTTAGCTGCCTGTTCAATGGTCAGGTTACCTACATTCTCGGTTCCGGCATTACCCGAACCTTTCTCCAGCCCTAATTCCTTTAATATCAATGCAGAAGTAGGGGGTGTTCCAATCTCAATATTGTAATTCTTTTTATCATCAAAGATTATTTTCACAGGAACCTGCATTCCGTTAAAGTCTGCAGTTTTCTCATTGATGCTATCCACAATTTCTTTGATATTCACGCCAAGCGGTCCCAGGGCAGGACCCAACGGTGGACCTGGATTTGCCTGTCCACCTGGTACTAATGCTTCTATTATATCTCCCATTTTGTATTCCTCTGGTTATTATTTGAATAAATGATCTTGTTAATTCTATTCTTGCTCTTCTCGTTTCAGTACCCGCACATTGTCACCGCGAACAGTGATAGGGATAGGTACCATCGCCTCAAAGAGTTCTACTGTAATTTCTTCATGTGTTTCGTCTACTCTCTTGACCCTTGCTTTCTCACCCTTGAAAGGACCTGAGATCAGTTCGACTATACTTCCTTCCGTAATCCCTACAACAGCAGTTTTCGGGGTAAGGAAATGTTCAACCTCTTTAAGGGTGGATGCTCCCCGTATCAAACTACGGGCATGCGGCAGGGTCTGGATGGCCACTTCCACCATGTCGGGCGATTTTGCTTCCACCAGTATATATCCCTTCAACTCGTCAGGAGCGAGTATGGCCGTGATATTAAGATGCTCTTTCTCTGCCATCATCGCGATGAGATTTGCTACCGAACGCTCCTGGTTGGCAGTGGTCTTTACCACATATATTTCAGTATCTCCGATTGTATCCTCATTCATGTGAAGGTTCACTTAGCCCCATAATGTATAGTTAATATAATAAACTTTGGTTGACTCATATCATTTTAGGGATCTCAGTAAGGAAGAAATAGATTATAAATCCCATAACCCCTATAATTAAAATGCCTGCACCTGCTACTTTTGCAATTGTAAGGAATTCTTCTCTTGTTGGTTTACGAGTAAGCCTGAGTATCCTTGAGTATTCGCTGAACTTTAACGGTATCATCGGTGTCTTTACAGGTTCTTTTGCCAATAGATTTCACATCCCATATATGGAACAAATACTGTATCGTTTATAAAACAAGCCCAAAGTATGATTAAATATTAAAATACCTTTCGATTGATGAGGAATTTCCTGCCAATCGAAACATGTGATTATTTCACGAAATCAATGCCATAACGACTGGTAATGTTCCTGGCGTTGCCTTTACCATATATCTGTGCAGATTTCACACCTGTGACCACAAGCATGGTACGGATGGAATGTTCAAGTCCTGGATCTATCTGTGCACCCCAGATCAACCTGGCTTCAGGATCGATCTTAGCGTAGACCTCCTCAACCACACTCTCTGCTTCAGCTATGGTCATATCGGGTCCGCCAACAACATTGACAAGTGCCGATGTCGCACCTGATATGTCAACATCCAACAGTGGACTGCGCAGTGCCTTTTGTACAGATTCGGCAGCTTTATCCTCGTTGTCAGACTCGCCCAGCCCGATCATAGCAACTCCGCCCTTTTGCATTACTGTTCTCACATCAGCAAAGTCCAGGTTAACTAGTCCGGGCTTGGTAATTAGTTCGGTAATGCCCTTTACAGCACGCATCAACACTTCATCCGATACCTTGAATGCAGCCTGCAAAGGCAGCCTTGGTACAACCTCAAGGAGCTTGTCATTGGGAACTACAATGACCGTATCTGCCACGTCACGAAGGCGTTCAAGACCTGCTTCGGCGTTATTGCGCCTGATAGCCCCTTCAACACTAAACGGCAATGTGACAACAGCTATAGTCAGCGCACCCTCTGCCCTGGCAGCTTCTGCTACAACAGGTGCCGAGCCCGTCCCGGTACCACCGCCCAATCCGCAAGTGATAAAAACCATATCAGCCCCTTCAACAGCTGCCCGTATTTCGTTATCGCTTTCCTTTGCAGCATCTTCCCCGATCTGCGGCAGGCTGCCTGCACCAAGTCCCTTTGTCTTCTTCCGGCCGATCAATATCTTGCGTTCGACCATTACATGTAAAAGATGCTGGGCATCTGTATTCAAAGCATAGAGTTCCGCCCCGGTTATACCCTCTTCGGTCATCCTCTGGATGGTATTTGAACCACCACCTCCACAACCGATCACGCGGATATTCGTCTTTAATTGTTGAAGAACCTCTTCCAGTTCCGCATCAGTCTGGCCAAGTTCGACCATTGGTTTCATGGCCTGTGTCCTTCCTTCCATATCCGCCCGTGTGATTGCCTCTTTAATGATGGACTCCATCCTTTCATCCCTCAATTTTATTTAATCGATAAATATATTTTTAATATGTATTGGTTTTTCAACAATTTCATATACCATTTCCGGCTTTACTGTCCTGTCATCAACAGTTACAGTCTCTCCCCTTGCCAATGCACCGAACAAAGGCCCGGATGTAATCCCAAGTTCCCTGGCAAGCGCTGGACTGAATTTACTTGTGATGAGGAAGAGTATCCCCTCATCCTTTTCATACCGTACATCGTAGTGTTCTTTTAGTATATTAATGCATTCATTTGTGAGTTCTTCTGCAACAAGACGGGCGCAATCGTCGTCGATTCCAATAATGGTGTGGGAGAAAGATCCGTTTATGTGTTCAAGATAAGCAATACTGTATGTATCAAGGAAATCCTGGAGCTTTGTCCTGTCAACTTTCTCAGCTTCACGCAACAGTTCAGGGCTTATAGTAGCCACTTTCACTTTTGGACAAACGCAGCTCTTACAGGCCATATTAAGGTCGGATTTGATACTTTCCGTGATCTTTGTCCTTCCCTGAGGACAGATATCTTTCATCTTTTTCCTTAACTCCAGGCAGAACTGCCACGGTACCCCGTCCATTTCCCTGATATCGCTCTCCCTCAATACATCATACCCTAAACCTTCAATGATTCCAATAAGACGGTTACGCTGCCTGGCACTCATGGATTTGCGGTCCAGGTATGCGATATCACCGCATGACCTTTCTAATGCCTGTTTTACGAGTGTTTCGTCCAGGTCGTCCAGCTTATATGTAGGAAAAATATGGCCGAACGCCACACCAGTCTCCTCGATCAACCTGGTCTGCCTGGGTGCATAATGATTGCCTCCAAAACCAACAGCCACAGGTACATTTTCATTGTCAAGCATAAGTATTGCATTTGCCACAATGCGACCCGCTACAGGGTCTATCCATTCCTGCTCTGAACTGCCGATCTCCACGAATATTGAAGGTGTTCTCAGATCACTGGGACCGTGGTGGGTGCTCTCCAGTGTAACCTCGAAATCCTCATTCTTTGCCAGGGTCTTCAGATTCAGGAAAATGGAGCGCATTGCCTGGGGGGCTGCAACAGCCAGTTCCATGGGATGTCCTCCGAACTTTGCCTCTTTAGTATTGCCAGTGGGATGCACGGTAAGTATCTGTCGCCCATCCTTACTGCGGTGCCTGGAAGCAAATATCATAATATCCGAATCCAATCCACATGCTTCCAGTTGCCTGTCCAGCCCGTCCTGGTAGATATGCAGTCCTTCTATCTCCACCAGCCTGAACCTCTTGAACTCAAAGGCTGCAATTACCTTTTCACAATCAATTTTTACTGTATTCCAGTCCCTGATCTGCTTCAGCATGTCCTTTATATTCTGGCTGGCAGGGTCCTCGTTAGAAATGATTATGGTTACTTTTTCTTTTTCAATCTGTATTGATGATATTCCGGATACACCACCTTTTAATGAGAAGATAATTAAATGTGGTATAAAGTATATTAACATTTATCAATTGAGAAGATCACATCATAAATTATATATGTTATCATCAGTGCTAATTTCAAATGAGTTTATAAGAGGTTTGTTGGATATGAACCTGATTGATTTTATTGGAGATCAATGAAGCTATTTAGCATGAAAGTACCCTTGGGTTCTTTCATCTTTTTGTGCATGTTATTCGAAGAATTTCATGTACGTTTTCTTTGAAACCGATTCACATTGCTCCCCTTAATATTGATTCAAAATAATCCCATCAGGTGTAAAGGTATAATTATAGCGCCCGATTGATTTGTCTGTGAACAGGAGATTGTGGATTATAAGTTTTCTTTCTGGTGAATTATGGTCAAGATCTACCTTGAACTCAATCAATCCATCCATAATAAACTTCAACCTCTCTATAGTGCGCTCATCAATAGCCGGAGCCAGTGTGAAAAGTGCTACATGTTTCTGGAGCCGGACCCTGCGTTTTATAGTTTCTATTAGCCTGTAGAGTTCATTTAATACTTCATCGGACGTGTACAATAAAAGACCGGTAAGGGAATCTATTACAATCCTGATCTGGTTTTTTAATAATTTCCTCTTTCCTTCATTGATCAGGCTTGTAATAGTTGCTATGTTTTGTTCTACTTCAACGAACCTGGCAGCCTGCATCTGTTCATCGATATCAACACCACTGATTTCCATTGTAAGGGGATTGACCATGACCAGGTTTCCTTCATCTTCATATTTTCCTGTATCAAGCCCATGTTGCCTCATCTTTGCCCTCATGTCATAGAGCGGAAGCTGTGTAGAAATATACAATACCTGTTCACCAAGTTCCAGACCGCATTTAGTGAACTGGATACACATGGACGATTTACCTGCCCCTGTAGGGCCAAGTAATAGAATATTAGTCTGTTTTGGGAGTCCACCATCTATGATCAGGTCCATTCCAGGTACACCGCTGGGAACCCTTACGATTTCTGTTATCCCGGAAATATTGAACACCTGCTAATGTATCTGGTTTTAAAGTATAAATCTATTATCATTCATGCAAAGTCAAACGTTGCGCCGACACACCCAATCGCAGCAGGATTGAGATTATCAACGCTATAGTATAGGTGTTAGAGAGCTTGCAGAGATGTAACCGTAGGGAGGGGGTAAAAATAATTGTGCATAAAAAAATATGCACCATTTAGCATGAAAGTACCCTTGGGTTCTTTCATCTTT
>DAOUWY010000143.1 GCA_030666885.1 Methanosarcinales archaeon | reverse complement strand
TCTGACGGCTTCGAAGAACCAAAATAAAGACAACCTATCCTGCCCAAAGAATAGTTGGAGTAATAACAAAAAAAGGTTATGCAAGGGGTACTTTCATTTTTTGAGCATGTCATTCGAAGAATTTCATGTACGTTTTCTTCTGGTCTTTTGAACTATAACTAACCACAGATGAATACAAATGAACACAGGTAAATTTAAGCAAAAGACCCAATTTTTGAAAATTATTTGTCCGTAAACTATAAATTAACTAACAACTTACAACTAGAATAGCGAGTAAGTCCTGTGGAAATAGTAATGTACCTTGAGGTGCATGTATCCAAGTACACAGGGTTCGCTTAATTCCTTTTATTGTATATTTCATAATAGATGTTCGGCTATTTTGATCCGGTCTTTGATCAGATCATAAAATCTACTATCACTTGATTCGTATTTACGGAAGATTGCACCTGAAATAAAATCAGTAGCTTGCAAGCATTTGTTATACTCTGAATTCTCATGAGTGATATCTACTTTGAAGGCTGCTTTTTGTTTTATATATTGGTCAAAATCGGCTCTGATAACCTTATTGGATATCCTCTTATCTACAATGAGTTTTAGATTAGCAGTATTATCATAGGGCAGGCTGCGCATTAGATATCCTGTAATGAAGTTGTAGATTTTTTGCTTGTGGTTCTGCCAAGTGGAATTCACACAGTTTTTATCAAGGACGATATAAGCGATTTCAATGTTTTCTCTGGCTATGCAAGTAAGTGTTTTCTCTCTGATGTGATCACTGGATTTGTTAAATTTGATTTCAGGCAGATCTTTGAGTTTCTTTTTTAGCTTTCTCTCTCTAATCTTCTTGATGCATCTTTCTATTCTGAAGGGGCTGTTTGTGATAAGCAGGGCGATGATAATATGGTTTGATGAGTTTAGATTAAAGCCAAGGTCGCCGCTTTCATCAAGATAAATGTGAATCAGGTTCATTGAGATATCTAAATGAATTGTATAAAAACTCAAGTATTCCCGAAGCCCAGCCCCCACACCACAGCCCTGCCAGTGCCGGCAGCTGCCTGGCCGTCCTTTATGCAGATTTCCAGACATATGTATATACGGGAAGTGATGGTGCCCCCACAATTTTGATTATTATTTCTGCATTCTAAGAGCCCTCATTGTTTCCTTGTGAAGGGAAGCGATCAGGTCCCCCATAATAGCAAAGATGAACATCTGTATTCCGCTTATTATGATAAGTGCAGTCAACACCGCCAGCAAAACATGTGTGGTCCCGGCCATCCACTCAATCACAACATATGCACCGATGACCAGACCGATAAGAATGGTCACACCCCCAATCACACTGAAATAAAATAATGGATTGTTTATTTTTGCCATTTTGAAAATCGTCCCCCCTATCCTGAATCCGTCGGTTAAAGGATTCAACTTAGTGGGTGCCCCCCCTACCCTGGCAAGGTAAGTAATAGGTACCACCCTGATATCTACCTCTTGCCTGACACATTCCACTGTGATCTCGGTCTCTATCCCAAACCCGGTCTGGTTCAGTACCATATTTGAGATTGTCTCCCTTGTGAAACCCCTGTATCCGGATAATATATCACTGAGCCATTCCCCGTAAGCGAATACGAAGAGTTTGTTCAGTATCCTGTTCCCTGTCCTGTTCAACCTGGTGAATGCACCCTCGCCAGGGTTTGCGAACCTGTCACCAATAACATGCCCGGCACCTTTAGCAAGTGCATCTATGATTAGGTTAACCTCGCCGGGCAGGTAAGTACCATCCCCGTCTATCATGATCACATACGGGCTATCGATAATGCCAAAGGCCTGCATAACAGCCTGTCCTTTCCCCTTACCTGTCTGCATTACTACATTGGCACCCTTCTCCCT
The DNA here is from genome assembly GCA_030666885.1 of Methanosarcinales archaeon. Lineage (GTDB taxonomy): Archaea > Halobacteriota > Methanosarcinia > Methanosarcinales > Methanocomedenaceae > Methanocomedens_A. The sequence continues at coordinate 3,755 of DAOUWY010000143.1, read as the reverse complement.
GGCAATATCTGCCGTACCGTCCTTGCTGTTGCCGTCCAGCACCAGGATATTGGAAAATCCCAGTGACGTGAATTCGTCGACCAGATCGCCTATGGTATGTGATTCATTCATTGTGGGGATGAAGATGCAAACCTCATCTGGTTGGATGCTCTGTACCTCATCCGGCTGAATACTCTTTATATCTGTTGTTCGCTTCATTATATTCCAACTACCCGCCACTACATCAATATTAAATACAATTATTTTTTAAACCTAATACTATTTTCCCATTCTTGTGAAGGCACCAAGCCGTATCGTAAGGCAACTTCTTTGAGCAGCCTTTTTGAAGTATTAGGTGGCAACTTTAGTTCCTCATCTATTTCATGATATTGAATTAGCTTTCCATAAGAAATTGTTCTCTCATTAATACTAGGTAGATTTGACGATTCCTGTAATAAAAAATTATCATCTAACACTTCTTTCAATTCATCATCAGAATATCCTTCATATGGACCCGAATATATTGTGCCAGTGGTTAGATCACTTTGGTCAATCTTTAATTCAGAGTACTTTGGAAGTCGTGTTGTAATCACACTTCCTTTAAACCCTTTCATATTTCCAAAGCCAAATTGATCACAAAGCGTTTGAAAAAATAATTTGACATGGCTTGCCTTACCAAGCGACAAAGCTTGAAGTTTATTGAGCAGTTCAGGTAATTCAGAAAAGTCAATCTCTGGAGAACAGAGAGGATATATTTTCCGTGACCACATCAACGTTTTAGACCACGAAGCTCCGACTTCAAACCAAATCCAAGGACGGTTAATAGAGATAGGCGTGATAAGGACAATTACGGACTTTGCTTTATCAAGATTTTCTTCGACCTCATTAAGCCAATCAGCACCTGGTTTGACTGTTCCGGGCACACTTGAAGCAAAGACTTGAACGCCATTTGCAAATACTCGTTTAATCTCTGCATTAAGAATGTTTGCAATTGCATAATCAGTTTTTATATGACTGATGAATACAATAGGTTTTTCAATTTTCATATTTCTTAGTTTTTTTCCTTCAAAATTATGTTCCAGTTTATTTCCATTCCTATATGGGATAAAGTTTACTTAATTCATTTTCTCTGCTATTAATTATTGAAAGCCATTAAGTTTTTGCAAAAAACCTTCTATTTCAAAGTAAAAATGATTATTTTAAATGTTCAGCACACTACCGAGCATAAATCTATCACTTTGTAGTCACGGGCCCTGGACGGCGCTACGCTCAAATCTGGCGCATCATTGGGCTGGAAATCAGGTTGTAAGTTCTGGGGACTAAAGTGGGGGTGGGTAAATGTGCATTCGCCCAAGACAATTTATAATTGTGATATAAGACATATGTCCATTTGATAAATGCATTGGTACATTCCCGATTCTGACTTAACCAAAATTCCAACTCAAAATTTTTTCTTTTATATCATTCTCATTTCCTATTCGTTTACATAAAGGTATTCTATCATATCCGCCATCGAAGGATAAAATATAGTCAATTTTCAAAATTTCCATAATTTGAAGGTTTGTTGCATCGACCAATCCTATTGCTGGATTCCCATCCTTATGATTGCAAAATGGTCTCATTTTCGTATGAATTGCATCATCAACATCTCTTGGTTTAATATGATAAATCTTACAGTGTTTCAACTCATCATAATATTTCAGAGTTTCATGGAATTTAATTCCTTTTTGTAATTTATGGAATACCTCCACGATTATATAATCAGAAATGTACAAGTCTTCGAATCCTGAAATTAAATTTTTATCTATCAGTTCATCCCAAATATTACACGCCTTGTCATGAAGAGAATCTCTCTCATATTTAAAACCAATGAAAAAACCGCTATCTACAAATAATCTCAATTTTGTCATAATACTGACTCTTTCGGTCGGTATTTTTTAGCAACTTTTGATATTGAGTTCACTGTCATTTCGGGATAAGCAGAATATATTCTCTCAAGTAGTTTTTCAGACGATAGATGATTATAATTGATTTTTACGTACTTGAATTGGGATTTGATATCATCTTTTAATCTATTCCAAAACATATCAGATGATTCCTTTCCTTTCTCAGTCAAACTAATTTTTATATAACTTGTGGATGAAGAATTAAAATCTATATATTCTGCATCCTTTAGACCATCGAGAGCTGCAAATATCGTTTCATCGAAGGGACCATAATTATCAGGTTCAAATTTTAGTTCGCTTAATAAATTAGCACCTAAATCTGTTTTCTGAATAACAAACAATTCTTTCACTAGATGTGTCATACCAGGAATTGGAGTATATTTTTTCCCTTTAATATCTTCAGACCTGAGTAAGGTTAAAATTGCTAATTGTGTTGCAGATAAATTAACATCAAGATTCATTTAAACCACCTATCAAGACTTAATGTACAATCCCCACACCGAAAAGATTTCATTTCCGATGTTTCAACAGTGATTTTGTCTTTTTCGAGTAAATAATCCAATAAATTATTATTTTCAATAGCTTCTGGATATTCCCGAATTTCATTTATTGTCTTTTCAATATTATGTTTTTTACAAATTTTTCTGATACTATAATCAGACATTTCAGAAAGATCAGATAAATCAATATCTCTTAGTACTTGGGTATTAATAAGTTCTTCAATATTTTTAACATTTTCCAGATCATTGATGTTTGTAAAACCATAATTTAGATCGTTGAAAATATATTTATTAGAAGTATTTTGTCCTATTATTCTCGCCATCACATGGTTCGGACTGTATGTGTCAAAGCCAAAACCAGTTCCTAACAAGTTATTTATTCGACTCGTTTTTGTTTTTCCAATTTTAAACCTCGAATTTAATCCATTGATTAGGTATAACTCTTCACTTTGTTTGCTTAATTTTGATAATTCATAATGCAACCTTTCTATTGCATATCCGAAGGCACCATATTTTTTATTTTCACAATTATATCCGAAAATGCGACAACCATTGTTCCAGTATTTTTCCAACAATTTTGGGTCTATTAAATTATATGATGACGGGACGATTGCCATAATTGGAAGATTTTTTCTATCAATTGCAGCTATTTGCCTATTATGAAAAGTTTCAATCAATTTTCTATAATCATCGGAATTAGATAATATCCCTAGTAAAGGAGTAGTAATAATTGAATTACCAGGAGTACCCCATAAAACATCAAAAACAAACTCTTGAACACGTTCTGGCATGAGCTGATTCAGTGGACGTCCGTTATCATCAGTAATTGAGAATAATATATACGGAAGAGCACCAGCCTTTTTTAATTCTAATAATCTGTTCGAAATTCTTGAACAAAATTTTTCCCCTTTTTCGTCATTATTGATGTATTCATTTAATTGGCTTAAAGAGACTTTTGCATACACTTCGCCAAATGGTTTGAACTTGTTATCAATTAGTGATTCAGCTGTCTTAAGTTCTAAAGTATCCGATTGATTAACTCCAATGGTTCGTGTTGGCGTAATTACGGTGTTACCATTGATTTTCACTTTACAGGAACGGATAAAAAACTTCTTTTCTCTACCTATTTCCTCAATATCCAAATTTATTATATCATTCATAAGATAATCATGTAATATCGGGTTCATTATACATATATCCAATCCATACAAGAAAAGCACATCAATCACACACCCAACCCAACCTAGTGTCAAGTCAACATCAAAGTGTACGATTGTAAGGTGTATTGATAGCGTATTTGGATACATTATAGGGTTGACTTGACACTAGT
>DAOUWY010000186.1 GCA_030666885.1 Methanosarcinales archaeon | reverse complement strand
CGCTATCTTCAAGCATGGCAGTGTAGATGTCCACGGCTTCGGCCAGCCTGCCGGCACCGAAAGCGCAGCCGCTCATCTGGTCGATCAGCTGGTCTACTGACATGTTCGGGGTAATGGCTGCGTGGCGGATGGGGTGATCTAAATTATTACTATGCATCATAGTTTATCAATCAGTCACATTTTTATTTCTCGTTAGGTGACAAAAGCAATGATGGACTTGCCATTGGGGATTGCTACACAAGGTCTCCCCATTCATCTGCAAAACAATCGATACACCTTTCATTTATTTGCAGATGCTCTTTACTAAGAGGTGTGCTAAGAGGTGTGTGACATATTTTGCATTCTGAAACCATTAATAACAACCCTTCTTTTTATTAATTTATAAGATTGATAACTATATAGAAATAAGAGGATTTTATTGACATATATCATTTGTTATTATGACATTCCTGATCCAGAATATCACATAGATTCAATCCTATTTTAAAACGAATTAGTTGCTTAACTTTTATATATTTACGCCACACTATGGAAGTCGCCATATCAATATAATACTTATATAATTATTCACACTATCATCTCTTATCACCGGAGCGATCATTAAATGGACTCCATCTACAATCCCAAACAAATCGAGCCAAAATGGCAGCAGCGCTGGGAAGAATCAGGCGCTTTCAAAGTAACAGAAGACATATCCAGGCCAAAATACTACTGCCTTGAGATGTACCCGTACCCATCAGCAGCCCTGCACATGGGACACCTGCGTAATTACTCAATCGGTGATGGCATTGCAAGGTACAAACGGATGCAGGGTTACAATGTGCTCTACCCGATGGGCTACGATGCCTTCGGGCTGCCTGCTGAAAATGCAGCAATCAAGCAGAAAATAGACCCCGAAACCTGGACCCGCAGCAATATCGAGTCCATCAAGGCCCAGCAGCAGGAAATGGGGCTATCATACGACTGGTCAAGACAGATACAGAGCCTTGATGCGGACTACTACAAATGGAACCAGTGGATATTCCTGAAACTGTATGAACGGGGCCTGACACTAAGGGAGAGCGCCATCATCAACTGGTGTCCGGACTGCAACACCGTACTTGCCAACGAGCAGGTCATTAGTGGCAGATGCTGGCGTTGCTCATCAGTGGTTGAGCAGAGGGAGTTGAAGCAGTGGTTCTTCAGGATAACCGACTATGCCGATGAACTCCTGTCTGACCTGGACGGCCTGGACTGGCCTGAATCTGTCAAGCTGATGCAGCGCAACTGGATAGGGCGCAGTGAAGGAACCATCATCAATTTCAACATTGCCGAGACGGGCGAGACCATTCCTATATTCACAACCAGGCCCGATACCGTGTTCGGGGTCACGTTCATGGTATTCGCACCCGAGCATCCCCTGATAAAAGAATGGGTGGAAGGTACCAATTACCAGGCACCATTTGAGGACTTCCTTGCCGAGGTGCAGCAGGAAGATAAGTTCCAGCGCATAGCCGCAGACAGGGACAAGAAGGGACTGTTCATCGGGAAGTACGCTGTAAACCCGCTGACACGTGAGAAAATCCCGGTATTTGTTGGCAATTTCGTTATCTACGAATACGGAGGTGGAGCTGTGATGGCAGTGCCCGCCCACGACCAGCGCGACTTCGAATTTGCAAAAGTGTATGATATTCCCATCAAAGTAGTGATCCAGCCGGAAGACAGGGAACTTGATGCCTATGAGATGACCAAAGCCTATATTGATGACGGGGTACTGGTCAACAGCCGCGAGTTCGACGGCATGGACAACCGTGATGCTATAACCGGAATAAGCGAGAAACTGGAAAGTATGAACCTGGGCGGGCGTACTGTTAATTACAAACTAAGGGATTGGCTCATATCCAGGCAGCGCTACTGGGGCACACCCATACCCATCATCTACTGCGACAAATGCGGCACCGTGCCCGTACCATTAGAGGACCTGCCTGTACGCCTGCCAAAGGACGTGGAATTCACAGGCAGCGGTAACCCGCTGGCCACTTCACAAACCTTTGTCGATACCACATGTCCCACATGCGGCGGGGCTGCCCGCAGGGAGACCGATACCATGGATACCTTTGTGGATTCATCCTGGTATTTCTTCAAATATTGTTCCCCCAGTTCTGAAGATGTTCCGTTTGACAGGGAAGCCGCATCCTACTGGATGCCAGTGGACCAGTATATCGGAGGCATCGAACACGCCATACTGCATCTGCTGTATGCAAGGTTTTTTACCAAGGCACTAAGGGATATCGGTCTGACAGATGTAAAAGAACCCTTTGCCAGGCTGCTGACCCAGGGCATGGTGAACAAGGAAGCACCTTATTGCGAGCAGTGCAGCAGGTTCTTACCCCCTGGAAATTTCGAGGGAGATTCGTGCAGTGCATGCGGCAGCAAATATACAATAAAGAGCGCAAAGATGTCCAAGAGCCTGGGTAATGTGGTAGACCCACAGGTACTTATGGGAAAGTATGGTGCAGATACTTCACGCTTCTTTATCCTGTTCGGCTCGAACCCTGAGCGGGAACTGGAATGGTCTGATACTGGCATTGAAAGCGTCCACAAATTCCTTGAAAAAACATTCCGCATGCTGGTGGAACCGCCTGGTTCGGTTAAGGATACAACAGATGCCAGTGACGATTATATCAATTTCATAATAAACAGCACCATAAAGGGTACAACCGGGGCATTTGAGGACCTGAAACTCAAGGATGCCATCAACCATATCATGAAGCTTGTCGATGAACTGTCTGATTATGCCCGCTCACCTGTCAATATGGAACTCTACGACAAAGGCAGGACGGTCATTACAATGCTCCTTAGCCCCATTACCCCCCATCTGTGCGAGGAAGTATGGGAGTTCACGGGACATGATGGTTTTATCGGCCAGGCCCGGTGGCCTGAGTATGACACTGGTGTGGTCAGCGAATCAGGTGAGTTTAAATGGAACATGCTCCGGGACCTGACTGATGATATTAAGGAGATAATCAAGGTTGCCAGGATAAACTCGCCCGGGATCATCAGGCTCTTTACGGCGGCAGGGTGGAAGTTCGAGCTTGCCGGTATTTTCAGGCAGGAGTTTGCAAAGACCAAGGACAGGGGGCAGATCATGAAGGCCCTGATGTCCACTGACCTGAAGCGGTATGGCAAGCAGGTGAACCAGATACTGGGTAAATATATGGACGACCCTGCCATGGCACCTTCTGTTGATATGGGGCAGGAGGAGGAACATACTTTCCTGGAAAGTGCAATACCAATACTGGAATCACATTTTGGCTGCAAGGTTGAAGTATATCTTGAAGAGGATTCGAAAGAGAAAAAGGCAGCAAATGCCATGCCTGGCAGATCAGCGATAATGATAGATTAGGACATGGGTCAGCGGCAGGGGGACCGAGCGTACAAACCGGTTCATTTTGCAAAGTATACTTTCCTGCTAAACCGGATTACGAACAATTAACTACTTCACAGACTAATATACTATATGATAATAAATGCCTGAATCAGAGATAGAATTTGAAGTGAAAGCTCCTATAGAATCGGTATGGGGCCTGATGGCTGACTGGGCTAAAGGCAGAATAAGAGACGTTGCCCTGGATCCCTGCAGCTAATTCAAGACATATTGGCACAGGCATCTGTACATCTATTTAACTTGAAAAAGGAATTGCCTGTAGATAAGCGTCCACAGATCCTTCAAAGGGCACATTATCCACAAAAATCACCCCGTTTTATTTCTATTAAAAAAGGACAACTTGGAAAGCAAGGAACCTTTGAGCAGCTAACCTCCAATGAAAGATAATGTTGCATCGGTTTCCGCTGCTCAGAATTACAGACACGAGGGCCTTCATCGTACGATCCCACTGTCGTCAGTCCCCTTATCCGAAGTTGTACACGGATAAGCTTGAGTGTTGAATCATAGCTAAAAAGTGTAATGCGCATCTCCTGCTGGCATGATAATTCTTATTAATCCTGAAAACAACCATTTACTTATCATTTAGGCAAAATGATATAGGCCAGAAAACCTTATGAAACTTTTTCCAAGACTGTGACCCCACTTCATCTGGTAGGTTGATTGAACACAACCTACCACACAGTATACAAAATTTGAAAGCAACATCAACATGTCTAAAGTCACAAGTATCAAAACCACATAAGGAATATATATAGCTATAACAATAATTAAAAAGTTTTTTGAAAATTACTACATAATTATAACAACGTCAGTATTAACATTTTCAATGGGTTTGTTTGTTGGTAAGAATTATCCAGATATCATAGATCAAGCAGTTACCACAACAAGAGATAATTCATCTTTAATAGTGGCAATAGCAACTGTATTCCTTATAATAGCAACTGTATCCCTTGTAATAGCAACGCTAAACCAAAACAGACCGTGGTTATATTTCTTTTTTAAAAGTGATGGTCGAGCAAATACGCGATCCAGTACTCCTTTACCTCCACCATTATATGTAAAAAATGTTGGAAAAGGACCTGCAATCGAAATAAAATTTGAAATAGAGCAAATTGAGATTCCACCACTTAATGCAATAGCTCCTCAAGAGGAACGAAATATCAATGATATACTTCCTAGT
>DAOUWY010000238.1 GCA_030666885.1 Methanosarcinales archaeon | reverse complement strand
GTTGAACCGGATTACCAGCCAGTTACTCTGGAGTTAGAAATAGCCCTCGAAGAAAATACAGATGAAAATAGTGTGATGACTATGGCAATAGATCGTATACATACGTATTTTGACCCTGTTAAAGGGGGACAGGAAGGAAAAGGATGGCCGTTGGGAAGGGACTTGTACCTCCCCGAAATATACCATCTTCTCGAAGGCGTACAAGGCATCGATCACGTAGTGGATATAACAATACGGGTTAATGATGTTGAGGTGGAATATGTGACGATAGAAGAATATCAACTGATATTAATAGCAGACCCGGTCGTAATTAAGGTGTATCATGAATAATGAAGAAATAGAAAGTAATTATCTTAGATATCTTCCGTCAATCTACCAGACAGAAAAGGATGAGAATGACTCCACATTTCTGGGACGTTTCCTCAAAGCTTTTGAAAAGGTCCTTTCCGGGATAGATGACGGAGTAACAATTGAGTATTTGTTTAGCTGGGACGAGATTCCGGGAGACGATAACCAAAAACTGATAGATTTTTTAAATCTGGATTTTGGCATTGAATGGGTAAAAACAGCTGAAATTGAAAAAATCGAATCTGGTAAGATTAAAGTATCTGATGAAAATAATAATCTTTTACTGGAACTTAACACTGAGAAAACTGAGGTAATATTAACAATAGATGGTGTCAGCCCGGATGAATTAATCGTAAAAACTGAAAATGGTAATTTAAACATATACAATAAACCTATCAAAGGAATAGAGGAAATACTGGATACGATCCATGATTACTTTGATCCGGTGGAGACACCATTAGAATTTCTCAATTGGCTGGCAGGATGGGTGGCGCTTACCCTTATAGAAGGGGAAGGGTGGAATGAAGAAAAAAAACGCAATCTTATTGCCGGGATCGTTCCACTTTATAAGAAAAGAGGCACGAAAGAGGGACTTGAGGAGTATATCAAGATCTACGTTGGTGAGGATGTAGAGGTAAGAATTAATGAATTCTTGCAACCGTTCCAGGTCGGGATCACTTCTACTGTTGGCATGGATACTATGATAGGAGAGGGACGGCCATATTACTTCCATGTTCATATGAAATTGCCTGCCCCGAACAGGGATTTGCTTGCAAGAAAGAAGAGGGCGATCCATGACATTATCAACAAGGAAAAACCTGCTCATACCTATTATGGTTTGACAATTAAGGTTCCTACTATGCAGATCGGAGTGAATTCAACCATTGGCGCGGATACGCTCCTTGGCGGTATGATCAATGATTGAACATGAATGAGAATTTACCTGGAGTAATGAAAATTTGAGGTTTTAAAATAATTAAATTCAATGATATAAGGAGATAGAATATGACAGATGAAATTAAAAGAATGCGTTATTTTGATGGACTTTTCCTGACCGAAGAGGAGTTCAATCTGGAGCAGGATTATCACAACAGGTTGCGACGTCTTCATAATCGACATCTCCACAGTTGGGGAATTGTGTGGGGACTGGATGTGGTCGTGTCTGGTAGTGAAGAGGTTAGCGTTGAAGAAGGTATGTCCCTCAACAGGGTGGAGGTGTCTGGCGAAGAAGTAAGCCAGGAGATCATACTTACATCTGATACATCAGTTGACCTTTCCGGTTATGCTGCCGAGGATAGTGTTTATATCTATATTTCTTATTTAGAGGAAGAGGTAGATATTGAGGAGGAAAAGGGTGGAACTGAAAAGATTCACTGGCGGGAGAATGCGGTACTTGGTCATAGTGAAACCAAACCACAGAATGAAAATGAGAATATCATTCTGGCAAAGGTAGTGATAAAACCAGATGGTACAATTGATGCGAACAGTATTACAGATGAAGAGGATGGGATATCGCTACGTACTTATGCCGGATTTTCCGGTAAGCTACTGGAAACACAGAAATTGACCTTTGGTATAGAAGGGGTAACTTCGAACCTGGCGTCAATGGAAGGAAAGATAATTAATACTGAAAATGGAATCCAGGTTAATTCACCCAGGACCAATTTCACAGGAAATTTAGATGTTGCCGGTACATTGACCGGAAACCTCGCCAACAATATCATCGATACTGACCAGATTGTTAACAATGCAGTCAATTCTGAAAAGATTCTAAATGGTAGTATCGTTGATATGAAACTTGCTGATAACTCTGTCAATGCTGCAAAGATAGTTGATGGAAGTGTGGGTACAATAGAACTGGCGGATAATGCTGTCAATTCGGATAAATTGCAATCACACATTGCTGATGATAATCTTAGGGCAGTTAATACAGATCACATTAAAGACAGCGCGGTGACAGAGGTAAAGCTTGAACAATCTATAAGGGACAAACTTGCTACTGTAGTACCTTCGGAACTGATAGAAGAGATTAAATATGCCCGGGGTATTAAGGAAAAATTGGGCAACCGTCTGGATGTGTCATTGACAGCAGGGGGGCAACTTCGTAAATATGTAGTCGGGGAGGACCAGCTTGATACTGTTTTAATGAGCAAAATCGGCCGGCCGGTCGGATGGTTGCGACTGACTTTTTTTCCGAAGAATATTCTGGATTATCCTGGATTCACAATTCGTTCTTTTTTTTCAGAGTGTGATTCAAGAGGAGCAGCCGGGACTATGGAGATTCCTGTTCCTCCAGGTGCCACTAAAATAAAGAGCTTCAGAATTCATGGAAATGCAAATGTGGGATCAATTGAAATTTATATAGGTCGGAGTTTCTGGAATGGAATAACTAGTCTAGGAGAATATTTGTCAAGACAAAAGATTGAAGGTGCTCCATTTAATGAAATATGGCTTATAGATACACCAATAGATCCTGAAAACGACAGCATCAATCTTACTGTCCAAGCATCAACAACGGCACGCATATATACCGTTGCTTTCGAATTTGAGTAATGAGGTGAAAAGAAATGGAGAAAAGAGGCGTGATAAAGGAAGGACATAATACTATCATAATAACTCTATCAGGGGATCAAAGCTTTATTAAGATATTCGACGACAATGACAAACTGGTCCGCCACAGCCAGACCAGAGGAGCTTCCGAAATACAACATATTGCCGAATCCGGGAAATACAGGGTGGAGACAGATGGGATAATAAAAAAATTAAGTTCCAGGCTGATTAAAATTGAAGGGCCAATATAATAATGAAGCTCCCCACAGCAGAGCTGCGGGGTATAGTTATTAAGATAAATTAAATAGTCACAATTATGCTGGGGATTAAATTAATATAGCATAAAATCATATAGAAATATGGAGGGCTGCCGTCGTTCCCAAATTGGAACAATAAAAGCGGGAAAAGGCGGATGGCCGTACCTCTTGTCGTGTATCGAGGTTAATACCTCATATGCTGCGTGGTCGAGATTCAACACCTAAGCAGTGGTCATACAGACCAAATGGTTGTTGAAGCATCTCATATGCCATGCAATCGAGGTTAACACCTAATATGTTACATGACTTTAACGAGGTTAGGGAGTGATGGGATATCCCGGCATTAACAATAATGCGTCTGGGCGCCCGGATATCCCGAAGGCAGGAAGCGCTTGCCCTCTGCCTGGCGGCTGATTTACTAGGCTACTTTTTAAGAATAACTACTTGCATGGCGCATTTTCTGTAAAAATCCAATAAGGATATTGATCTAAAAACGAAGCCAGTATTTACAACAATAAGGTATCCACTTCAAATCTAAGGGTATTTTAAAAATTATTAGACAGGATTAACAGGATCGACAGGATATACCGCAACGTCAATATCCTGTAAATCCTGTAAATCCGGTCAAAATACCATGCTTTTTGAAGTGGATACAT
>DAOUWY010000317.1 GCA_030666885.1 Methanosarcinales archaeon | reverse complement strand
TTGTTTATTGTCTTTTGCCGATTTTTCTGGTCATGCATAATCTTTTTAGAACTGCACACCCATGCAATCCTGAATCCCTCTTTCGAGGGTATAGGTGATTCCACCATTCGCCATATTTCAGGTGTGTCATTCTTCTTTCTTGGATATTGAACTCTACAAACTTCATCCCATGACGCTTTGTTATCGATAATATGTTCTCTGAACCATTTGTCTTCACCCCTTGTACGTGGCATAACCGTAATAAAAAAGCCATCTTCCCCAGCAATGTACATCATTGTTTCAGATACACACAACTTACTATCTGCTACATAAATGAAGTCAGGATTTCCTTTTAGTTTTCTGAGTGTATCCCAGTTTTCAATATGTGTTGTATCATCGGTCCTGTTTCCATCATACGCTTTATAGTGTATAGGAACTGCAGCATCTGATGTAATTGTTAGATCAAAAACCAGTTGTTTTAAATCTGGCCTATGGTCCTTGTTATGGCCACGAGCGATTTTAAGTGTCACTTTCCCTCGTTTTTTGTCACCATTTGCATCTTCATACCTCCCATAGAATGTTATTGAAGTTGAATCATTGTGAAATTGGTCCATCTTAAGACCAAACTCACGGACTGCTTTTAGGACAATTTCAGTCATAAGACTGGCTCGGTCAGTGTCGAACAATTTTTCAAGAGCCCTGCCGATTCTGTCATCGTTGATATAATCAACTTGTTCAGGCTTGAGATTAAAGAGCTGGGGGTCAAAATGTGTCACCCATTCTTTGAATCCATAAACCGGCAGACGGCCAATTATGATATTTCTCAAAAGCATGCCAATGGATGTATGTGGCATAATATGGTTGCTTGGATCCGCATGCGGCATTGCAGTTTTTATAATCTCATCAAGGCCTAACCTATCGATGAAGTGATTTATGATCGGTAATGCGTCTATTGTTTCCGATTCTAATTCAAGTGATTCCGCATTATTCATATTCTTCACCTGACTTGTGTGAATTTGATTTACAATATATTCTCCAGACCAAGAGCAATAATGTTACACTTATTGGGATAATAACCAAAAACTATATAAAGATATCTATAGATATCTACAACTGTGAGACAAATAAAAATAATGACGGAAAATTTAGTTCTAAGCGAAAGTGTCGAAATCGTATATGAAAAGAAGATTACACCATTTGGAACATCGGCAAAGATTGATGCCCCTAAAAAATATAGGGGTTGGAGAGCATACGTCATTATTGTAAAAGACTAATCACCTTATGTAGTCCCACAACCGGAAATTGGTTTAAATTAAATACGATTATAACGGTTTTGAGATGTGCGGAAAGTAAGATGCAATGAAAAGAGAAAAGCGAATTATCAGGCGGATATTTGACCTGTATTTCAGGAATATCTTAAAACAATTGCCGGGCGAGGGGGATAACGTATATATCTTCCTTGATGAAGTACAGAAGATCAGTGACTGGAGTGAAGAGGTAAAATCCCTGCATGACAGGGGTTATCCTGTGAAATTCATAGTGACAGGTTCATCTGCCATGAATATCATGAGGGGTTCAGGCGAAAGTCTTGTCGGCAGGATAGACATACGAGGGTCTTTCCATTCTCTTTCAGGGAATTCATGGAATACGTTGGTATTGAAACTCAAGGCTTATCAGCATTTGATTTAAGTTATCCGGCTGATGCAGAAAAGATAAAATTATTATTCGATAAATATATACTCACAGGCGGGTATCCTGAACTGTATACACTGGCTGGTCCGGAAAATATCAGGGATTATATAAAGACCGTACTTGACCTCACTTTTTACAGGGATATAATCAATCTCTATGAAGTTAAACGTCCGGATGTACTGGAAGGTCTGTTTTATTCCTTTGTGAAAGAGTCTGGCAACGTTATCAATTACCATACCCTGACAAATAACTTGAATACCAAATATGAGACCGTTAAGACCTATATAGAATACCTGGCCAGTTCGTTCTTTATTTCCAGGAGTTACCTGTATTCAAAAAGCACGTTAAAGAGTTTCAGGAAGAACCCTAAGATATATGCAGGTGATAATGCTTTCTTCGGGTTGATAGATACAAAGGAAGGATTGAAGATCGAGAGTGCTGTCTATAATCATCTGAAACACCTGGGCTTTGAGTTATTCTACTGGCAGAATAAAGCAAGACTTGAAGTGGATATACTGTTGCATACCCCTTCCGGTCTGCTGCCAATTGAGGCAAAGTACGGCAAGAATATATCAAAAGGTGATGTAAAGGGCTTGCTTGCCTGTATGGATGAGTTGAGTTCTGATGTGGGGATAATTGTGACATCAGAAAGAATAGGATTGGAGGATATCGGCGGTAAACAGG
>DAOUWY010000285.1 GCA_030666885.1 Methanosarcinales archaeon | reverse complement strand
GATGAGATGATATTGCCCCGGTCTACATCTTTTGCCTGCACACCCTTTAAGGAAAGTCCTACCCTGGAACCAGGGCCAGCAGATTTCTTATCCACATCCTGCATCTGGATATTTCGTATCTCTATCTCCTGGTTGATCGGGTGGATGGTCAGTTTATCATGTTTATGAACAGTTCCCTGGATTACTCTTCCCAGTATGACCGAACCTATACCTTTAACGTTAAAGGAATGATCCACGATTACCCTTGGGGATTTGTCTGCCGTTTCTAAGTTCCTGACAGTAGTCTCTTTATCAAGCTCATTTATCGCTTCTTTTAATTGCTCTATTCCCTGGAAGGTGGTAGTAGATACAGGTATTATATCCCAGTCCCTGGACGTCGTACCCTGTAGGAATGAACGAATTTTATTTGCATTCTCTTCCATTTCATATGGGTTCGACCTGTCAGACATGGTCTGGACGACTATACCGTATTTCAGGTCCAGCTGGTCAACAGCTATTACACATTCCCCGGCAGCCACATCCATTCCTCCCGGAGGGATACATAACAATACTATCTCAGACATTCCCAGTGCTGTTGTAAGTGGTTTAGGGGAAGCGGGATAACCGGACGGGTCAATAATAGTAAGTATCTGGTCACCTTTGGCAAAGTCATACATAGTAATGTCTGAAGTATTGCCTTTCTTACCTAGTTTGGATGCCAGCGAACTCCTGCCTGATCCTTCCCCTCCGATAACTGCTATTGATACCATGTCAATTCAATATAAGTGTTTTTTTTTCTCTGGGGCTGACCTACAGGTGTTTGCACTGTTAAATGCGTTTAAAGGTAATTATAGCCAAGAACATAATATCTTTGACATATATCCTGAATACTTTTCGCTCTTTGCGACCTGCACGCCCTACAGGCGTAGCAGGAACTCAACTCCGTTGGAAGTGAGAGTCCTTTGCGGCGTATGATTTTGTCACCACAAAGAACCCAAAGATAGTTTAGTTTAAATTGTTTGTTTTTGACTATATTATTAACACCCTGGAACTTGTCAGGGTTATTTTTTCAGTGTTGTATTCTGCATGTGTGAATCAAGGAGATAATTAAAGTCAATTACATCTGTCCATTTCATTTCCTGGAAGATGCTCATGAAAAATACGCCGATAATCATCCGGTTATCCGGGTTGGTAATTTCGTCAATGACTCTTTTGATATCATTTACATCAGTGTTCATCTTTGGAATTGCAAGCCCGCCAAGCAGAACCACCATATCGGCTGCCGGATCAGCCGGATCACCCAGCTGCATACCCTCTGGTGTGGATATGATGGATCTTGCTTTATCCACTGAAGTATTGGGTATGAAAGCTAGTTTTTTATCTGAACCACGCAGTACAAAGGAGAGTAGTTCGGCAAATGGAGTACAAAATCCTGGTGTACCGATAAATGTAATGCTGCCTGAATCTTTAGAAATATCCTTGAATATGTTAAGTAGACCGCCTATACCTTTTGAAACATTTATTTCTTGAATTTATACCACCCCTGGTATTGTTATTGTTGCAAGTTAATGGGCCTGACCGGATTTGAACCGGTGACCGCCCGGTTATGAGCCGGGCGCTCTAACCTGACTAAGCTACAGGCCCCCTTTCAAGCAAGGGACGCCGCCAACAGGGCTCGAACCTGTGACATCATGGTTAACAGCCATGCACTCTACCAACTGAGTTATGGCGGCATTCTGCAAATTGGTTTCTTGCGGAGCGTTTTAATGACATTCTTTGATTTAAAGGTTTTGTTTGTAAGAGACCGTTACAATTCGTGTTGGTGAATTTAATTAAACCACGGATAAACGCAGATACAATGCCGCAAATCTGCGTTCATTTGCGTTAATCTGCGGTTCGAAATTTCCTATATATCTGGCGGGAGACTAAAAATTGATTTTAACAGGTTATTCTCAAGTAAGCCCATAGTACTTATCTGGTTTAATTTTTCCGACCCTCATGTAAATGCCACTAAAAAGAAAAAGCTGGAATGGGCACGTAAATTAATTGATGTCGTCCAGGAGGGGGGAGCAGGAGCAGCAGGAGATCGAGTCTGAAATCACAACCGATTTAAGCATATAGTCCAACAGGAAGACCATGGTCGATGGTGCTTTGGATATACGTGTGGTACTGGTAGAACCACTTTATGGGGGGAATGTGGGTTCCACAGCCCGTGTTATGAAGAATTTCGGTTTTTCAGACCTGGCACTGGTCAATCCTTGTGAGATGGGAGGTGAAGCCAGGGCCTTTGCAATGCATGCAAGGGATATAATGGAGAATGCTTCTGTACACTCGACCATCCAGGATGCAGTATACGGTTCCAATCTGGTGATAGCTGCCACAGGGAATCCGGGCGTGAGAGTTGAAAAGCATATAAGGATGCCGCCTTATTCACCGGTGTCTGTCAAGCAGTTGCTTACAGGAAAAAGCGCTTCTGTATCCATCCTGTTCGGACGTGAGGATAAGGGTTTGAGCAATGATGAATTGAAGCTTTGCGATATAATTATGAGTATTCCTACCAGTCCTGATTATTCCAGTATGAACCTGTCCCACGCAGTAGCCGTAGTACTTTATGAACTAAGCGATGTGGAGGCAGGTAGTATCAGACTTGCCAGACATCCGGACCTGGACCTGATGTATGATCATATCACACAACTGCTGGGGGAAATTGATTACCCTGTACACAAGAAGGATAAGACTATTTTAATGATACACAGGATCCTGGGCCGTGCAAGGTTAACATCCAGGGAGGTACAGACTATACGGGGCCTTATCAGGCGGATTCAATATCGGTTAAAGAATCTGGAATGATTGATTGAAGGGATGTGAAGGTAGAAGTGTGGACGAGATAGTGGTAAAATTCTTGATTATTTGGT
>DAOUWY010000042.1 GCA_030666885.1 Methanosarcinales archaeon | reverse complement strand
CTATAAGCCCAAAGCGCCGTCGGCTTATGCCTTGCAATAAACAGCCCCACCTTAGCAGCCTGCACTAGCGGAGTCCCCTTAAGCGAAGACAGGTCACGGCCTGCAAACGCCGAGACCACAGTATCGATCTCCTTATTTGTCATCTTGCGCACCAGTTCCAGGCCCATGCGCCCCATCCAGTACTCGCTGGCAAACTCCCTTCTCCAGCGTTTTACATATTCCCGCAAGCGTCTTGTTGAAACATCACCTTCAGCAACCGCAGCCGCAGCTACCTCACCGCAGATCTGACCTGCGCGCATACCATAGCCGATACCACTCTGTCCGGCCGCCCCGCCAGCTACCATAAACCCATCAGTTACTAACTGGTGCGGGACAGTGGCTATAGGGTCACCCCCTGTATACGTGGCAATTATTTCGATATCATCAATCCCATACCCTTTCAATTTTGCAAACCGCTCCAGCCACCGATCAAAAAAGGCAGAAACATCCCTGCCGTGACGCCTGACATATACCCCCAGTGTAGCCAGGTCACCCCCGGCCGGCGAATAGGTGGACTTCCAGCCAGGTGAATGGTTCCCTATATAATACTCGAACATATCTGGCTCACCAATGCCGGGTGCCCTGACCTTTGCCTCCAGTGCCCAGGCAATATCTCCCGGATACCGTGTGGTCTTAAGCCCCATCCGGGCCGCAGTCTTTGACTCAATACCGTCGGCTGCTATTACCAGTTTTGGAATAAGGATACCATCAGATGTACTTACCTTGGATTGGGAGCCGACCCGCATAACCGAAAGGGCTTTTGTGCCTGTTAGCACATTCACCCCTGCATTTAACAGTTCATCCCTGTAATGCCTGTCAAACCGCTGCCTGTCTATGTAATATCCAGGGGTCTCGATCTCGATACTGATACCTCCTGGCGAGATTATCTTCATACCCCGCAGCCTGTTAAGCACATACTCATCCAGGATCGGCTCGCAGTTACGGTCCATCATGAACTTGAAAAAGGTATTAGCAGGATGGGGTGGATGCCCTATATCCTCCTTGCGGTCCAGTAGTGTCACATTTGCCCCCTGTAAAGCCGCACTCCTGGCAGCCATCACCCCGGCAGGACTGGCACCGATAACCACTATATCTGCATTCTCAATCAATTTCTAACCACTCCGTATTACCAGATAAAAGGATATCCGGTAGACTTTATAAATACCAGGAGCAACACATCGATTATCAGGGACCCGAACATCACACCCCTATACCTGGAACCTTGCAGGAATAATTTACCTCCCCTCCCAGGAAGAGGATTCTTAATAAAATCAATAGACTGCCACAGTATCCAGGCGCCGCCGAATAAAGCACCTGCAAAATACAACGGACCCAGGTGGGCAGTATACCCAATAACCAGGGATGCCACAACACCGGTTAACCAGCACAGGAATATGAACTTCGAAGTGGCAGGTATACCGAACGTCACAGGCACGGTTGGTGCGCCTTTGGCACGATCCCCTTCCACATCCCGTGCTACGCCGCTAAGGGTAAAGCCCCAGTCGGTAACACATATCATTATTCCTAAAAATATTGCAGGCAGGGGGAGTATCACACCATCGTCAGGCGCATACGAGTGTACTAAGCCAAGATTGAGCACCCCAGCAGGATCGAATGCAAGCCAGACACCGATCGGGACCAGCCCGTATGAGATACCAACAGGAACAAAACTCAGGAAAGTAGACCGTTTTGCCACACTTGAATAAAGGGTAATAACGCTTGCAGCTATAATAAAAACAACCAGTGATTCGGGATTCAGGTAAGCAGCGACACTACTGGCGATCACCATCAGTACAAGGGCATAGGTCAGTGCATTTTTACGGGTGATCCTTGAGGATGGCAGCGGCCGGTTCGGGAGATTGATCTTGTCGATATCCACATCACAGTAATCATTGAACACATAGGAACTGGTAATTGCAATATAAGCACCTACAACTGCCAGGAAGAACGGGAATAAGGGTGGCATACCTCCACTTATGAGATAGGTTGCCAGCAGGGCACTGGCAGCCGGAAGTGCCAGGTCCATATCAGCTATCTCGGGTCGCAGCATATCGATATACGCACGTACCATATTGCGGTTTTCATTATTGGTTGACGTTGGCATGAGTATCACGTTATTTAAGAAATACAGGATGCCCTGTAGATTTGTGTTATACTATATCACCATTTATATTAAATGATGATTTCAGGTTCTACGCAACAATAAACTATAAATGCATATTATTATTGCTATTGTGACCACACGGAATCCGGGAATATTTCCACCAGCATTTGTGTGAGCGGGTGTACCAGAAGTTTCATTGGAATTATCAGGTAGCTGGGTATGTATGGGTGTTGGCTCTGCAAGTCCGGGTTGGTAGTACTGGTAAACAGGGGAAAAAGTAACAATATCGGTATCTTCTCCCGAGTATATCCCGGATACTTCCAGGCTGATTATGACTGTTTCGTTGGATCCGTTTGTGCTTGAATTGTAATAAAAAATTTCATTGTTGGATAAAATGCCTGATTTAACCACAGTATCATTGAGTTTCAATTGTACCCAACCCCTTTCACCACTTTTATCAATACTTTTAAGTGTGAATGAATAATCCTGGTAAAAAGTCCAGGTCTGGCCTGTGGACAGATAAAAGCCAGTGTTGTTGAACAGCGCTTCCTCCCGTGCCTGGATGCCCGGGACAAAAGCCAGTATAAGTAAAAGTAAAATGATAACGATAATATGCCAGCCGGTTCTCCTGATTTTCATAGTCACACCTGAAATGTTGTCTGGATGTAAATATTTTTTGTATGAATATTATTGAATGTACGCTACTGCCCTCTCCCGAACCACTTCGTCAGCCATTTCTCGATCTCGATCACAAAAAATCCCGGAAGCGCAACCAGTATCATGGGTCCCCACCAGTCGAGCGGTAAGGGCGCCGTTTTGAGAATGGCATTTCCTATCGGATGATAGACGATTGTAAGTTGCACAGCGATAGTGATCGCGATCCCTGCAAGCATCCATCTGTTTGAGAACGGATTGAAGGTGAATGCGGATTCTGTGATCGAACGTGCGGTAATGACGTAACAGATATGCACCATTATTACTGTTGTGAACGCAGCAGTCTGTGCCCGTGTGAGCAGACTCTCGATCTCAATATCCGTGTTCAGGGTTCCATCGATCGCAGGCATCCCGTAGTAGTAGTACATCGCAAACCCTGATATCGCCACCACAATTGAGATCAATCCAACCTTTTTGAAGAACGGAGGATCGGTTATCCGTTCGTCCGGATTCCTTGGAGGTTTTTTGAGCAGATCCTTCTCCATCGGTTCTTTGATGATCGGCAGCGCGAGTGCTACCGCAGCTAAGAGATTGATCCAGAGTATCTGCACAGGTTCGAGCGGAAGGCGGTCGTGGAAGAGTATTAAAAATGGGGACAGCAGTATTGCCCCCAGAACCAGCAGCGCTTGTCCGCCATTTGTAGGGAGCAGATATAAAATAACCTTTTTAATATTATTGTAAACATACCTTCCTTCTTCCACCGCAGCAACGATCGTTGCAAAGTTGTCATCGGCAAGGATCATGTCAGATGCTTCCTTACTTACCTCGGTTCCGGTGATCCCCATAGCAATCCCAATGTCTGCTGCCTTTAGTGCAGGTGCATCGTTCACGCCATCACCTGTGACTGCTACGACGTGTTTATGTTTTTGAAGTGCCTTTGTGACCCTGAACTTGTGTTCAGGTGCTACCCGTGCATATACCGATACATCTTCCACGATATCATACAGTTCATCATCACTCATTTTTGACATGTCATCCCCAGTAATCACCCTGTCTGCATTGATCCCGAGTTTGCTGGAGATGGCTTTCGCTGTTATTGCATAATCCCCTGTCATCATCACAACCCGTATTCCAGCACTCCTGCATTTTCTTACTCCTTCTATTGCCTCCCCTCTTGGCGGGTCGATCATCCCCTGGATACCAAGAAAAACCATATCCTTAAGGTCGCTTTGGTCAAGTGATCTTTTATCAGTTATCTTATATGCCATGGCAAGCAGCCTGAGTGCTTCTTCTGCCATCTCATCTGCTTTTTCAAGTATTTCTCCCTTGTTTATGGGTTCGATATTTCCATCTACCATACGTGTCCGGCACATGTCCATGACCCGCTCAGGTGACCCCTTCATAAATATGACTTGCTTTTCACCCACTTCATGCAGCGTAGCCATATATTGTTTTTCAGATTCGAACGGTATTTCATCCAACCGCAACCATTTGCCTTCGATACCTGCTTTCATTGCAGAAACCAGCAGGGCGCCTTCGGTCGGGTCTCCGATGATGGAATATCCATCTTCCTCCACAATACTTGCATTATTACAAAGATAACTTGCTCTTAATGTTCCAATAAACTCTTTACTCATATGGGATGGAGTAAATTCGCCTTCTGGCTTGTATCCAACCCCACTTACCATGTAATCCCTTCCGCCCGAATATATCCGCGATACTGTCATCTGGTTTTTTGTGAGCGTCCCGGTCTTATCCGAGCATATGACAGTAGTGCATCCAAGGGTCTCTGCAGCAGGCAGTTTCTTGATAATTGCATTTCTTCGTGACATTGCGGTCACACCGATTGCCAGTGCCATCGTTACCACCGCAGGAAGCCCCTCCGGTATCGCAGCGACTGCCAGGGACACAGATGCGAGAAACGCATACATCAGATCGTACCCGCACCATACTGCCAGTACAAAATTAAAAACCGTGATCAAGAGTATTGCAATAACAAGGAATTTTGTGAAGTCTGCTAATCTTCTTGTGAGCGGTGTTACAATCTTCTTTGTTTCCTGTATCAGTTTTGCGATTCTTCCAATTTCTGTTTGCTCTCCTGTCCCGATAACGATTCCAGATCCCGTTCCTTTTGTAATGAAAGTGCCGCTAAATACCATACACTTTTGGTCCGCATATGTTGCGTATTCCATAACCGGGTCTGTGTGCTTGGCCACAGGCACGGACTCTCCTGTAATGGCTGCTTCATCTGCGCTCAGGTTCTTTGCATGGAACAGCCGAATGTCCGCAGGAACTTTATCCCCGCCTTCAAGGATCACTACATCCCCGGGGACCAGTTCCCTTGCTGGTATGACTTTCTTTTTATTATCGCGTACCACAGTGCACTCAGGTGTCATCATTTTCCCAAGCGCTTCTACTGATGCCTCAGCTTTTCCTTCCTGGATAAAACCGATGATCGTGTTTGCAAGAACCACGGCAAGAATAACCATAGTATCTATCAACATATCCGCACCTTCCCAGATATAAAGAGCACTTGTGATTGCGGCACTGGCGAGTAGTATGTAGATAAGCGGACTGTTGAACTGCATTAAGAATCGAACAAGCGCACTGCGTTTCTTGAATTTCAGTTCATTGTACCCATAACGTTCAAGTCTTGCTTTTACTTCATTTGGTGTAAGTCCAAAACGTCCTGAGCGCTGGATTTCGAGAACCTGTTCTACAGATAGCTGGTACCATGTGGTTTCATTTGGTGATATGGTTTTTTTCATTGTTAAACCTTAAATATATCATGTTAGGTATAAAGGTATTGAAAATGTGTTTGTATCTGTCCGGCTTATCGGCTTTCTAATTTAAAAGTTACAACTATATAATTATAGAATTATATAATTATGTTTCAGAACCTTTATATATATCCTAATAACTAACTTTATTAAACAAGGTTGTTAGATTAAATGACATTAAAAATTGTCATATTTATATTTTTCACTGTTTTAGTATTTAGCATTGGTATAGTTTCTGCTCTTTCAAATTTGGCTGGAGAAGATTGGGAATATTATAGGACGATTACGATTAAGGAAAACTCTGGAAATACATTGAATGACTATCAAATATTTGTAGAATTGGATAAGATGAATTTCCCAACTGAAGTAAAACCGGATGGTTCAGATATAAGATTTACTAAATCCACAAAAGAACTTGATATGTGGATCGAAGAATTTGATATCGAAAAGAAGACAGGAAAAATATGGGTCAAAGTTCCCAATATCCCAGCAAATGGGGAAGTCAAGATTAGGATGTATTATGGGAATGAAAAAGCAGGGAGTGTAAGTAATAAAGATGCTGTAATGGAATTTTCTGACGATTTTAATGATGAGACATATACAGATAAATGGGAAGTAGCAGAAGGGAATTGGACACAAAGCAAAGGAACAATAATACAAACTGATAAAGGGAAAAAAGCATTATACGCTAAGGATATTGCTATCACAGATAATATAATAATTGAATCTAAATTGAGAGGTTACCAAATTGGTGTGGCAAGTCGGATGAATGACTCTTCGAATTGTTGGTTCTATCATATAGATATTAAATATAAAAATTCGGTGTGTTTTTCTATAATATCAGATGGAAATCTCCTCCAAACTGAATATGCCCCTATTTTAAATATGAACAATCGGACATGGTATATTATTCGTAGCACAACTTTAGGACCAATTGCAAAAGTAGAACTTTTTGATTATAAATGGAACATTCTCAACTCTGCTGCAGATTCCTCTTATGATGAAACTGGTAATAGGGTTGGACTTATCTCCGCTCAAGGTGGTGAATTTGATTGGTTTAGAATCCGTAAATACACATCCCCGGAACCTTCTACTTCTATATCTGAAGAATATATGATAAAGGAAATACCATCATTGACTTTGACAAAATCAACTTCTTCGTCCATAATTCAAGAAGGAGAAAACATAATAATATCAAACATGGTTGAAAACACTGGTTATAATGATGCTATAAACGTAGAAATTGTAGATACAGTTACTACAGACTTTGAATTTATAAGTGGACCGAGATCATTATTTCTCGAAAGGATAGAACCGGGAGAAGAGCAAACCTTCAAATATTCAATTAAAGGAACAGAAGCTGGAAAGTTTATATTATCCTTTTCAACAGTGATTTATCAAGATGATAGAGACACAGTTTTTTTCAATGAATCAAATCCTATAACTATTCAGGTAGACATTGCTCCACCTTCAACAAGCTCAAATATAACAAATGAAACATTGTTGGATAATATCTCAACTGATTCATCTATGGAGAAAAAGACTTCTGGATTTGGAACATTATTATTTATTATAGGATTACTATCAGCTGTATATTTTTTAAATAGAAAGCCACCTTCTCTGTAAACTCGGAGATGTTTCCATTAAACAGTTAGGGGGCTCTTTTTAAAATTTAAACTGAGATGCCATTAAAAAAATTAATAATGTTACAATCTAATATGGTGGTTAGACGAAATGTCCTTGAAAATTTTCACACTTATTTTTTTTATCTCTTTGTTATCTATTGTTGGTACAGCCTCTGCATTTTCAAATTCGGGTGGAGGAGATTGGAATTATTATAGAGAGATTATTATTACAGAAAATTCAGGAAAGGTTTTAAAAGACTATCAAGTTTTACTCAAATTTGATCCTTCAAATTTTCCAGATAATGCAAAGCCTGATGGCTCTGACATTAGATTTACTAAGTTTGAAAAAGAGCTTGATATGTGGATTGAAAAATACGATCCGGATAAAAAAACTGCAAGGATTTGGGTAAAATTTCCAGAAATTCCAGCAAATGGGGATATAAATATTAAAATGTATTATGGAAATGAGGAAGCAAGCAATGTGAGTGATGGAGAGGAAACGCTTGAATTTTTTGATGATTTTGATGATGGAACGTATACCGATAGATGGCATGATAATGACAAAAATTGGATAGAAAATGACGGAATAATTAAACCATCTGATGAAGCTCAGAATTTCTTTTTATCGGCAATATTTATTAAAGATATCAGCCTGACAGATAACATAATTATTGAATCAAAAATAAGAGGTAATAAAGTTGGTGTGGCAGGTGGTATGAGCGGCACCAATTCGCTTTGGGAATTTTTATTAAACACCGGAGATATTAAGTCGGTACACATTAAAACAAAACCAGAATCGATGCATCAATTTAATACGTCTCCAATATCCGGGATTAACAGCTGGACTTGGTATATTATCCGTACCACGATTTCAGGAGATTCTGCAGAAGTAGAAATTTTTGATTGTAATTGGAACCTTATCAACAATGTAACTCTTATGAATAATGATATTAAAACCGTGAATAAGGTAGGGCTTATATCGATTCATGACGGTGAATGGGATTGGTTTAGAATCCGTAAATATGCCTCCACAAAACCTACCGTTTCCGTACAAGCTGAATATAATATTGATAAAACACCACATCTCATACTTGCAAAATCAGTCTCTCCACCCATAATTTTAGAAAATGAGGGGGCAATATTATCAATCACAATTGAAAATATAGGCGGTAGAATTGCTGAAAATGTAGAAATTGAAGACACAATCCCGAACGGGTTCGAGATTTTAAATGTACCGGATTTAGTGAACTTTGAAAATATAGAACCTGGAAAAAAACAAACCTTGAAATATTCACTAAAAGCAACAAATCCAGGGGAATTCATATTCGACGCTGCAATTGTGACATATAAAGATGCAGATAGCAGATATTTTTCCTCGGATTCAAATTCGATAATCATTCAGGTTGCAAATGTTTCCTCTCTTTCATTAAGTGCTGAAGTACCGAATATAGAGTGGTATACAAAATCTCAGACAGACATTTCCAATCCATCCATCCGGCAGACATCTAATGGAGGATATATAATAACTGGTACCACGTTTCTTGCTGATGTGATCCTGCTTAAAGTAGATGGAATTGGAAATGAAGAGTGGAATAAAACGTATGGAGGCAAAAAAAAGGATGGAGGTTTATCTGTTCAACAAACATTTGATGGAGGATACATCATATCCGGATATACTTTTTCTTTTGGGTCTGGTGAAAATGATGTCTATCTTATAAAAACAGACATGAATGGAAATGAAGAGTGGAACAAGACATTTGGCGGCCCATCTGGAGATAAAGGGTATTGTGTTCAACAAACTATAGATGGAGGGTACATTATATCTGGCAATACCCAGTCTTTCGGGGCCGGGGGGAATGATATCTACATCATTAAGACAAATAGAAACGGAAATGAAGAGTGGAACAAAGCATTCGGGGGTCCAAATTTGGATGAAGGTTATTACGTCCAGCAGACATCTGATGGAGGTTATATTATAACCGGTAAAGTTGATGTAAATAACTTTTACCTTCTAAAAATTGATGGAAATGGAACTAAGGAGTGGGATAAGACCTTTGGAGGCCACTGTGGTTATTCTGTCCAGCAGACTTTTGATGGTGGGTATATAATTGTTGGTAGTAGCCAGTTTTTCAGAACCCGTTTGACTGATATTTACCTTTTAAAAACTGATGGAGATGGAAATGAAGAATGGAATTATACTTTTGGGGGACCTGGCCTGGATATGGGTTATTCTGTTCAGCAGACATCTGATGGAGGATATATCATAGCTGGCAAAGCTAATGGGAGTAATATTTACCTTTTAAAAACAGATGTAAATGGAACTGAAGAATGGATAAGGACATTTGGAGACATATTGGGGGAAATATATATAGGTCATTCGATCCAGCAGACTTCTGATGGAGGTTTTATCCTGGCAAGTGACAGTTCTGATGCAATCTGGCTGTTGAAATTATCATCCAAAGTAGAACCACCAATCTCAACTGCAATAAATAAAACAAGTTACTCCGGCAACGAAATTTCTGGATTCGAAATTATATTATCATTCGTAGGATTACTGGTAATTGCATATATTTTCAAAAGGAAGGAGTGATATAGAATAAAATCGAATTTTATCTTATACTTTATATACTTTACAGCTTGCGCGTCATACAAAAGAATAAGTGCAAACAATCCAATGTCAAAAAGACTCTTTAGCATCAACCTTTATACACCTTTTTCCAAAACGGAATCCATTATTCTACCGGAATGGCTACAGATGTTTTTTAGTGTTTCAAAGTTGAGATAAAGTGAACGGGATAAAGAGAATCCATCAGGATTGCACGGTTGATAACCCCACTCATTCATTTTTTTTCATATCAATTGCAAATTTCAACAACATAGGAGAGACAATGACCGACACCACAACCATCAGGACGATAGCCGAAAACACTTCATCGGTAATAAT
>DAOUWY010000041.1 GCA_030666885.1 Methanosarcinales archaeon | reverse complement strand
TGGATACAGCCTATGTGTTCCCCACACCCGGGCATGAACACATCACAGTGGAGCGCATCATGGACATCATGGAGGTGCATGGCTTTGACAGGATACTGTTCGGCACCGATTATCCATTCAGGGACCAGGGCAGTGAAGTGGCCAATATACAGGGTCTCGACATCGATGACAGGCACAAGCCCCTCATACTTGGCGAAAATGCAGCCGCATTATTTAACATTGATATGAACAGGACGTGAAAAAAGATTGAGGACTATTGACTGGAACGACGAGAACAGTACCATTGTAATGATAGACCAGACCCTGCTGCCTGTAGAATACAAGGTCATCGAGTGCGACAACATCGCATCCCTCACAGAGGCTATTTCGTCGCTGCGGGTGCGGGGTGCACCTGCACTGGGTGCAACAGGAGGTTTTGGCATTGCCCTGGCAGCCGTTCGCAGCAGCGCCAGTTCCATGGAAAGACTGCTGGGCGAATTACGCATTACCGGTGATGTCATCAAGGCCACCAGGCCGACTGCAGTTAATCTGGCTTGGGGTGTGGATCGGGTGCTGGATGCGACCCGGGATGCATACGATACCAACAGCATACGTAGTATTGTCCTGGAAGAAGCAAAAGCCATTGCCAACGAGGACGTAGAATTGAACAAAAGGATTGGTGCGCACGGTGCCGCTCTACTGGAAGATGGCGATACTGTTATGACACACTGCAATACGGGCCGGATGGCATGCGTAGACTGGGGCACTGCCCTGGGTGTGGTCCGAAGTGCTGTTGAGGCTGGCAAGGAGATAAAAGTAATTTCCTGCGAGACAAGGCCTCTGAACCAGGGAAGCAGGATAACTGCATGGGAACTGATGGAGGACAGTATTCCTGTAACCCTGATAACCGATAGTATGAGCGCTCATGTGATGCAACAGGGTATGGTGGATAGCGTCATAGTGGGAGCGGACCGTATCACCCAGGATGCGGTATTCAACAAGATCGGCACCTACACCCACAGCATAGTGGCAAAAGAGCACGAAATTCCATTTTATGTGGCTGCACCTGTTTCCACGTTCGATTTCGAGAGAATGGAAGACGAGGTGGAGATAGAACAGCGAGACGCAGATGAACTTCGCTATATTGCCGGTTGCCAGATCGCGCCTCCGGACGTGCCAGTGTTCAACCCGGCTTTTGATGCCACTCCTATGGAGAAAGTGACCGCTGTGATTACAGAGAACGGGATATTCAGGCCACCGTTCTTGCTGGACGAGGTCAGGATTGCGCAATAAGATATGGATGAATGATGATAGTCTGTTGTGGGGATCAGTCTATCGGGGAGGCTACCAAGATAATAGACCGTAATATTTAACTATTTGTATAGAAAGTATAATAATCATGATACAAAAGTTCATCGACAGGGAAAATGAACTGGATTTTTTGGAAAACTGCTATAAAAGCCCCCGATCGGAATTCATAATCATATACGGCAGAAGGAGAGTTGGAAAAACCGAACTTATACAAAAATCCTTAGAAAACAAATATGGTGTATATTTCCTTGCCTCAAAAGATACAACTTATGAGAACATCAATGAATTTAAACAAACTATAGCAGAACAATTGGATATTCCAATATTCTCAAGAATTGAATTGAATTCATGGACTGAATTGTTTGAAAATCTTGTAGAATTCCTCAATGAGTCTGTAAAGACAATAATCGTAATAGATGAATTCTCATACTTAATAGAAGTTGACAGGGCTGTTCCATCACTGTTCCAGAAGATATGGGACCAGATACTTAAAGACCGGAATGTTATGCTTATTCTCTGCGGCTCAAGTGTCAGTTTAATGGAAACCGAAGTGCTTGGGGTCAGGTCTCCCCTTTTCGGAAGAAGGACCGGACAGTGGGAAGTTACACAACTGAGGCTGGATCCTGTTAGAAAATTCCTGCTTGGATATAGTACAGATGACGTTCTAAAAACCATTTTCACAATAGGAAGTATTCCCGCTTATCTGGATAAATGGGATGACACACTAACAGTTTTTCAAAATATTGAGGAAAATATCCTGTCGAAAGGAAAATACCTCTATGAAGAAGTGGATTTTTTATTGAAACATGAGTTTCGTGAGCAGTGGATATATGCGCTTATTCTCAAGAAACTGTCACTTGGATATAATTCTCTTGGCAAGTTATACTCGGCTACAAATATGGACAAAGCCAATCTTTCAAAATACCTGAATACGCTTGAAAACCTGCACATTATACGGCATATTTTACCAATACATAAAAGAAAGGGCGGGATATATGTAATAAATGATGATTATTTTGATTTTTGGTTTAGGTTTGTGTACAGCAACAGGGGTATGCTTGAGGTCGGGAATAAAAAGGAAGTAATGACCAAGGTGCAAAAAGAGTTTAATAGTTACTGCGGGAGACGGTTTGAATATTTTGTTGAAAAATTGTTGAGATGGAATTGTGTTGATATTCCCTTCAGCTACACAGGAATAAATAAGTGGTGGTATAAGGATGTTGAGATTGACCTTCTTGTAGTGAATGATGAATCAAGGGATGTTTTATTTATGGAGTGTAAGTGGAGGACACTCTCTTTGAAGCAATCTCTGGCAATTCTTGAAAAACTTAAACTTAAGGCCGGTTTTGTGAACTGGAACAAAGGCAAACGAATAGAGGTTTTTGGTCTTGCTGCAAAGAAGATAACTGGCAAAAAAGAATTGAAAGAAAAGGGCTTTGTAGTTTTTGATCTGGATGATCTTTAAGAGATATTGGTATGTTTATTATTATAATTGTTCAACCAATCTATCAGAATCGGGGATGAAACGGTAAAAAACAAAGGCCAGAGGTCCGGGGTATATTATTGAGCACAAAAATTCACGCTCATCCTTATAGCATACCAGTGGTATAAAATCATTCAATGTCATGAATAAAATGATGGTCTTGTCTGCCGTTATATTTTACTAAAGTTTTTTTAGTATCAAAAACTATATGAACACAAATAACTACAATAATCAATGGTGAACAATATGGTAAAATTAACTCCAGAGGTAAGAGAAGTCATCCAGAATCAAAAGCCACTTCCTATTGCAACAGCTGATAAAAACGGCAAACCTAATGTTATTTTTGTCGGTATGTGGAAATTCATTGATGATGAAACAATTATGATCGTAGATAATTTCCTTAAGAAAACTGCCAATAATCTCAAAGAGAATCCTAAATTATCAATGGTAGGATATGATGGTGAATCAAAGAAATCATATCAGGTCAAGGGTTCTGTGGATTACCTTGAAAAAGGGGACCACTTTGAAGAAGCAAAGAGTCTGGCAGAATCCAATAAACTACCTGGTAAAGCTGTTGTGATTTTCCATATTGAAGAGGTATATGATTCTATATATGGACAGCATGCAGGTGAGCAGATCGCATAATACCTATTAAATTTTGAATTTTTTTATCGGTGATTGAAGTTGACTAAACAAAGATCAGAGAAAACGAATGAAGAAAACCAGTTTATTGGTGATGAATACGCTGAAGAGGACGATTCTGAAGAACAAGTAACGACAGGAAATGAAATGGAAGGTCTGTACGACCTTATGATACCTCCCGGTATACCAGAATCAGTAATAGTTGAACTGGTGGAAGAGTTCGACCTGGAACCAGTTTCAAGGGAAGCAAATGTTGACATAGTAGAAGTGGACTCGCGTGAGATACTGATGCTTAGGGGTGACCTGGAAACGGTCAATGAAGCCCATGATTACATGATCAAGCGAATGCACGAAGTTGTCGACGAAGCTTTCAAAAGTCCCTGGGTCAAGGATTAAAAGTAATATTATTGTCCAGGCCTTAATTTTTCACCATACAAAGCCGCACCAAGGGCATTTACTGTCTGTGGTGACGGCGGTAATACAACCGTTGAGCCATGGATAGATTCAAATGATTCGACAATGCCTGTATTTAATACAGTTCCACCGATAAGTACTACTGTTTCTACGGGGGGTATCATCTGGGCGATACGCCTGGCAAAGGCCTGGTGTATGCCGCAGATCACTTCTTCCATGGTATAGCCGCCCACAAGCTGGGATATCATCTCGGATATGGCGAACACACCACAGGTATTATTTATCCGGGCGGTTCTCTTTGCCCTGGTATGCAGTTTTCCTAGTGATTCTACTGGAATATCAAAATAATGGGCAGCAAGTTCTAAGAATGCGCCCGTACCTGCACTGCATTTGTCATTGATCAGGAATGTATTGTTGCGCAGGTCTATTACTTTTGTATCCTGCCCGCCCACATCCACTATGACCTGTGCGTCAGGTATGTAATACCTGACCCCCAGCGATGCGGCTGTTATCTCTGTTATCGCAGCGGTGTGGGGCACTGTCTTCCTGAAATAGCCCGTGGACACTATGGTCTGTGCGTTTCTCATGGTCTGTGTGGTCCCCGTCGTTTGTATAGTCCCTGGAGTCTCTACGGTCCCAATGGCCTCTGCAGTCGCTATAGTATTCCTCGTATTTCCATATTCCAGTAATTCCTTCCATCTATGACTGGGCACCACTTTAGATGCGGTTAATTTTCCTGAATCCAACCTGATAATCTTAGCTGTGGTGCTGCCCACATCAAGCCCTGTGATCATGGCATCACCTCCATCATCTCTGAAAAGGCTTCAAGCCTTAACTTCAACTGCTCGGAAGACGGCCTGGGCAGGTCACCCTGGACCGTAAGTACCGGATAATCCAGGTGTGCCCTGAATATCTCATCCTCCAGGGTGTGGTGGCATGCAAATTGGGTATAATGTATCACACCGTCAACCCGCCGCCGGTCCAGTTCCTGCCTGATGATATCTATCCTGCCCGTAACAGGACCTGAAAAGCTGTAATTCCTGTAACTTCCGGCAAGGCCCTGCAGATCCTTCCCGCACAACCTCACGAATTCATAGGGCAGTTCATCATATACCACATGCAACCCAAAACTCTCTGCCACTTCATGAAAATCCGGATATATCGGCGGCACACCGATAAGGGCCACCCTGCTTGAATACTCCACATCGGTCCGGGGTATGGAGTCCAGCACTTCCTCAAAGGCAGCAGGATCACCCTGCATGTCGCCAAAAGATATCAAGGCGGAAAACACATCGCTTGCCCTGGCACGGTCGTCAACCCTTAATTGGTCCAGTGCCAATCCTTTTTCCTTTAATCCTGATATGTTGGAAAACATTTCCTTATCTTTTATACCACCCAGGAACCCGGCCAATCCTTCCAGTTGTGATGCCATGTAATCAGGATCCCTGTCAAACGGATAAAAGAAATAATGAGTTGGTATGCCGCTTAAGGCTACTTTCTGGCCGTCTACCAGCGCATTGTGGCAATCGCCACCGGCTACCACTACAAGTGAATCAATATCCAGTTGCCCTTCCATTATCTCATCCCTCCATACCGCAGTCCATGCGCACAGCTTGCTGCGTGGATTTATTGAGGATGTGGGTACTATATTATTCACATCTATGGGACTGTGCCGGCATGCATAGACCAGCTCAGGAGGTATCAAGGCGGTTATGCCCACAGTATCTGTCATTGGCTGACCAATTGGTGTGCAATATAATATTACTTGCCCAGGTGCAGGACCTGGGATTGAATCTGAGATAACTATTTATACTTATAATATCAATAAATTGACTGACAGTCAGTCAGTACACCAATTAATTAGTCAGGCAGTTAAGGTTAAAACATGGTCCGCATAGTAAAAGACCCGGAAACAAGACGCAGCGAGATAATTGATATCGCTGAAGAACTATTCCTCATGAGTGGATACGACGAGACTGCAGTATCTGATATCGTTAAAAAGGTCGGCGTCTCACAGGGCACGTTCTATTACTATTTTAAATCCAAGGAAGACATATTAAATGCTATAATCGAGCGGTATATCGATGATATAAAAGTGGGGGTAAAAGCCATAGCAGCGCAGGATGATATCAACGCCATAGAGAAGATAATTGCATTTTTTGGTTTCCTTAATAATATGGATCAGGGAAAGGAGAAACTTATTGATTATTTCCATGAGGATCAGAACGTACATCTGCATGCCAGGTTTGAAAAGAATGTGCCTTCGAATATCATCCCCCCACTTTGCCAGATGATAGAAGAAGGAGTGCAGGAAGATCTCTTTGACACAAAATATCCTGAGATGGCAACATTGTCCATTATAGGCACAACTTTTGCAATTTCCCACTGGATGTATGATAAAAAGGATCGTGCCGGCAGTACAAAAAAGATCATGTCAGCCATATTCGACCTTATCGAAAGGATACTGGGGGCGAAACCCGGGATATTCATGGAATATGCTATGAAAACGGAGGAAGCAAAATGAGCAGCATCGGAAGCCAACGTGCCATGCATTGTGAAAGCATTGCATTTAAACTAACAAAAGACTTAAACGATTTTGTTGTATATACTAAAGAACTGAAACTGAGGTGATTATTTGTCAGGACGAAAGATTGTTTTTTTTATGGCAGTATTGATACTAATGATACTAATGTCAGTCCAGTCAGCCAGTGCAAAAGAGATCAATATCGTTGATGTTTATTCAGATATTGATTCGATTGATATCACAATCCACTCGGGTGAACATTATACGGACATAACCCTGAAGGCTGAACTGATATTTAAAGGAAATGTACTGGAATCAAAACAGTTCCACATCGATGAGGTATCCCCTGATACTGATATAACCAAAATAGCATTCTGGGAACTCAAAAACCCAAAAGAAGGCTTCTACCGCACCAGGATGACCATGTCTGTGGACGGTTCGTTACTGGAAACGAAATATTCCAATTTCTCTTACGGCTGGCGGGCTATGCCAGGAGTATCAATCAAGGATATCGTGCCTGACTCAAGTGGTATCAGTATCATACTGGCACCGTATTATAGTATAGGGACCGGTTTTCCAAAACCTGTACTGGCTGATCTGGAATACATGCTTGTAGATGGCAATACTGTCATCTACTGCACCACGGACAGCCGGGTAACAGTAGTGCAGGCCACACCCCTGTCAAAGGACTGGAACGTGCTGCTTGAGAACAACCATGATTATTCTACCAGGGTTAAGGCCAGGATATCATCACCAAAGGATGCAGTGATAGCCCAGTCAAAAGACTTCACATCCAAAGATGACGTTCGCATCACTGAACTGTACAGGGATGAGACCGGGGCCAGCGCAACTGTGGAGGGGTATTCCCAGGTGCCATTCGACGGGTATGTTGTGTTTACAGTAACAAAAGATGATACTCTTATTGAAGAAGTGCGGGAGAAGTCCCCCATCCTGACCACTGGTGATGATGAGACCATCGAGATCATCTGGACCCGCAAAATTGCTGCAGGCATATACGGTCTATCCGTAGAAGTGATAGGCAACGACGGTGATACCCTGGATAAGTGGGACACGGTCATTGAGTCCGATTATGACAGTTCTGCAAACGCAACACCAGAACCCACGCCTACAGAAACACCAGGATTTGGCATAGTCCCGGCAACCTTTTTACTGGTATTACTATATCTATTATCAGGGCCAATGGACCGCCGCAACGGGTGATGTCCGTGTATGAACTGTTCATAGCCATCAGGCACCTGACCTCGCGACGCAGACAGACTATCTTTTCTGTACTGGCGGTCGGGCTGGCAGTTATGCTGCTCATGTGGTCACAGGCAATGATGGTAGGTTTTACCGATGAGATGTATTCAAAGACAGTTGACACGATGATGCCACATGTAACAGTTGAACCACAGGAAGGTGAAGATTACATCCATCTGTACCGTAAACTCATAGAGGACATCAATGAGGTAGATGGCGTGGTGGGTATATCACCAGTACTTACCGGCCCGGCTACATTTGAATACAAAGGCAAGAACAAGAATGTGGTCATGCAGGGCATCCGGGTTGAGGCCCACGATTCCGTGATGTATATCAATGACAACATTATCGAGGGCAATTTCAGGGACCTGGAGATTTCGCCCAACAGTGTGGTGGTTGGTGATGCCCTGGCTGAAAAACTCGATGTGGAAATTGGCGATACCATTGACGCGTCATTTCCTGAAGCGAATCCTGCAAACCTGAAAGTTGTGGGCATCTATAACAGCGGCACACCCATGGATGAGACTCTGGCGTTTACATCTCTTTCCACAGTCCAGGATTTTCTTGATGTGTCCAACGTTGTGACAACTATTTTAGTCCGCGGGGATGACCGTGAGCGGGCACAGGCAATATCAGAGGAGATAGATACTTTGGGATATCCTGCTTCAGGCTGGAAGGAGACAAATCCTGAGATAATACAGACACTGAAAATGGAGGGGACAAGCAATATGATCACACTGGGTCTTATCATCATAATAGCATCTTTCGGGATAGTCAGTACCCTCTTCATGGTAGTCATGGAGAAGACCAAAGAGATAGGCATGCTAATGGCAATGGGAGTGCCCAGAAGAAGTATTATGATGATATTTGTAATGGAAAGCGGTATCCTGGGACTATTGGGTGCCGTTTTAGGTGTGGCTTTGGGAGCGGGATTAGCCATACAAATGGGGTCATATGAATATGAAATGGAAGTTATGGCTGGCATCACCTCGATTCCTTTTGTTGTGAGATTGCAGGATGCAGCCATTATTGTGTTGTTCACATTCCTGCTAAATCTCATCGCAGGGATATATCCTGCCAGTCGTGCTTCAAAACTTAAGCCGGTGGAGGCGATAGGTCGTGAGTGAGGGGGATTGCCATGTTTGAGCTGGATGTTGCCACAAGACATATCAAGTCACGCCGGAGGCAGACCTTATTTTCCATAATTGCAGTATCACTGGCTGTGGGGATAATCATAATCTTCATGTCAATGATGAGCGGTTACATGAGTATATTGATCGATTCGACGATTGAGAACCAGGCTCATATCACGGTCATGCCAAAGGAGGGCGAGGATTACATACACCTCTACCACGGGCTTGAGAAACATATTTATGATCTGGAAGGTGTAGAAGGTGTCTCGTCATATTTCCAGGGTGAAGCTGCCCTGCAATACAAGCACAACGCTGAAGGGGTGCTGTTGTACGGTATCAATCCCGGAGATGAGAACCGGGTTGTCAACAGGGATAAATATATGCTGGCCGGGGAGTTCACATCCCTTGAAAATCCTGGCAGTCGCATAATCCTTGGTTACAAACTGGCAAAAAATCTTGATGTTGAAGTGGGTGATACTGTCACGGCCCGGATCCCTGGTACAGAACCTACTGATTTTTCCATTACCGGCATATTCCAGACCGGAACGCCGGTTGATGAAACAATGGCATTTGTAAATCTTGAACGGTTGCAGGATATCTATGGATCCGGGGATGTGATAACAGGAATGGGAATAAGGATGTCTGATGCTTATGCTGCCGAAGAGCTGGCTAACGGAATTGACCGTGAGACCGGCTATGATGCCGTCAGCTGGATGGAGCAAAATGCAGAAATACTGTCCCTTCTTGAGACCTCGGAGAGTATGGTTTATATCTTTTATATTATCATCTTTAGCATATCGGGTTTTGGTGTCGCAAATGTCCTGATAATGATAGTTATGGAAAAGGTTGGTGAAATTGGAATGCTTATGGCAATGGGCACGTCCAGGAAAAGCATAATGCTGATATTTTTACTGGAAGCAGCAATATTGGGAATGTCAGGGGTTATTGTCGGTTGTGTATTGGGATATGTAGCATCAGCGGCAATTGCATCTATTACCATACCCATACCACCCGAGATGTATTTCGGGATGGACCACCTGCCTGTGGTGATAGAGCTCAAGAACTTCATCACAGCCAGTGTTTTTGCATTGGTCATTAATATCATAGCTGGTGTATTCCCTGCCCGGCGTGCTTCAAAAATGGATCCGGTGGAGGCGATTTACAGTGTATGATAAATATATAATCCAGATAAAGAACCTAATTAAGATATTCGGCGACGGAGTGGAGATAAAGGCCCTGGACGGTGTGGACCTGGATATTGAACGGGGTGAGTTTTTGTCAATTATCGGCCCTTCCGGTTCCGGCAAGAGTACACTGCTAAACCAGATAGGTATTCTTGATGCACCCACCAGCGGCACCATCCTGCTAAACGGGGTCGATGTCACGCAAATGTCTGATAAACAGCGCTCCCGGACAAGGAACAAGGAACTGGGCTTCATTTTCCAGTACCATCACCTGCTGCCCGATTTCAATGCTCTTGAAAATGTGATGATGCCGCTGCTTATTAGTGGCATTAAATCCTCAGAGGCACGCGAGGTCGCCCGCAAGGTACTTGATGAAGTGGGTTTAAGCGACAGGATGGAACACAGGCCCAACCAGTTGTCAGGGGGCCAGAACCAGCGGGTCGCGATTGCACGGGCACTGGTGAATAAACCCAGTATCGTTATCGGGGACGAGCCCACAGGCAACCTTGACTCAAAGGCCAGCGATAATATCTATGAATTGCTGCGCAAATTAAACCGCGAGCACAACCAGACCTTTATACTGGTGACCCATGACGAGAGTATGGCTGCCAAGACCGACCGGATCATCAGGCTGGTAGACGGCCGGGTTGCTGAGAATTCTGTCAATTCCGGTTAGGCAGGTATATC
>DAOUWY010000001.1 GCA_030666885.1 Methanosarcinales archaeon | reverse complement strand
GACCACAACTTTGCAAATGCTAAGCGGCAAGCTCCCGTCCACCTCAGGCACAGCCACCGTACTGGGTATAGATGCCGCCACCGACCCCATTGCCGTCGAGGTGGCGGGACCGTATTCCTCAGCACCCACATCCTTGAACTGGCAGAGTAACTTTGCAATAGGGGTGGGAATAATCGATCAGGGAAAACTTGTGGCTGTAGGGTGGAGTCAACGACCCTGGATTTCGCTATTGATGTAAACTAATAACATTATAATGTAATTAAAATAATTAAATGATAACATAGTAACGTAATTAGATTTAAATAGTTTTAGTACCCATATAGGAATTATGACACCAATAGGCGCTTTG
Organism: Methanosarcinales archaeon; assembly: GCA_030666885.1. Lineage (GTDB taxonomy): Archaea > Halobacteriota > Methanosarcinia > Methanosarcinales > Methanocomedenaceae > Methanocomedens_A. Next base: position 27,518 of record DAOUWY010000001.1, on the reverse strand, counting down.
GAACAGTTTAATCCGTGGTGGAAAACAGGAAATGTAAAGGATTCCTGGCTTAAACCATACAAAAGGCACATCTATTCCGATATTGAAAAATATACCGATAAAAGACAGGTAATTCTCATATGGGGGTTAAGGAGAACAGGAAAAACAACAATCATGTTCCAGCTTATACAGGACCTACTCACCCATGTCGATAAGAAACACATATTCTATTTTTCTTTCGATGAAATTGTGTTTGATTTCAAAGAGACCCTGGAAAGCTATCAACAAACCGTTTTAGGCAGCAGTTTTGATGATGCCGAAGGGAAGATATACATTTTCCTTGACGAAATACAAAAAGTGGATGACTGGGAGAACAAGATAAAGGTTTACTATGACCTTTATCCCAACATAAAATTCTTTATCTCGGGTTCCGCATCCGTGAGCCTAAGAAAAAGATCAAAAGAAAGCCTTGCAGGGAGAATAATGGATTTCCAGATGAAGCTGCTCTCATTTGAGGAATTTATCGAGATGAATGACAGGGATATGAATAAAATTCGGGAAAACCCTGACCTATGGAAAAGGGAATTGATTCCCCTTTTTTATCGATATCTTAAATACGGAATGTTTCCTGAACTCTACAATGAAGATGATGAGGATTTCGCAAGGAAATATATATTGAACAATGTCATTGAAAGGGTCATATATAAGGACCTGCCAGATGAATTTGAGATAAAAGATGTTGAGCTGCTTAAGACTCTTGTATATATAATCTGTAAAAAACCTGGCATGATCGTTAATTATAGGGAGATTGCCAAGGACCTTGGAAAAGACCAGAGAACTATTGCCAATTATTTTGAGTATCTTGAGTTTGGGCTTCTAATAAAGTATGTTTTCAATTACAGAGGCAGTCCTATTGCAAGTAGGAGAAAAATGAAAAAAGCTTATCTCTATACACCAAACCTTGCATCTGCATTCAACCAGGATATGGATTCGATCCTGCCATATATGCTTGAAAATATTGTAGCATCGCATACTGATGCAAGATTTTTCTATAGGAACAGTTTTGAGATTGATTTTGTAATCCCTGATAATGACAAACAGGATATAATTGAAGTGAAAAAAAGCAGGAAATCTATTAAGCAGGTAAAGAAGTATCAAGAGAAATTTGGTGATAAGGTCAGGAGATCAATGATCGTGACACTTGAAGAGGAAGGTACAGTGGATGACATACCTGTAATCCCTGCCTGGAAATTTCTTCTGGATACTGCATTTTTGTAGTTTTTGGAGTTCTCAAAAAGTATCAGGTTCATGAAACATAATACATTTATCAGCGTTACTGCAATTATTTCAAGTATGGATCAGTCGATGTGCAGCTCCATCCGCGCCAGCCCAAAATAAATTTAGGGGCATCCCATTGCATTTTTTGATATAATCCCATACCATTACGCTTATCATCGATCACTTGAAAAAGTGTAAGCGATGTGTTGAGCCTTTCCACTTAATAATTGAACAGAAAATCGAGCACCTGAACCCCTAAATAACGAAAAAGCGACAATGTCGCCGGAATATATAAGTAATCTTATGAATTAACCAAAAAATATACCCAAAACGCATAAAAGCTGGAATGTAGGAAAGTATGAAAAGTAGAGAGGAATCTATTAAGTTAAAACATTTGGGACACACAGATTTTTTATTCACCCAAAGCCTTATAGTACTCTTTTAACAAAACAGTAGTAAAGGGTGGTAAGAGTTGTCTGCAAAAATAAAAGTCGCCAATCCTAACAGGTGTATAGGTTGTTATAGCTGCATGCTGGCTTGCAGCCGGGTAAATGCAAAAACTGCATCGCTCATAGACAGTGCTATCGATATCAGGACATCAGGCGGTATCGAGAGCGGTCTTGAAATAATCGTTTGTCGCTCATGTATCGACCCACCGTGCGCACGGGCATGCCCCACAGGTGCACTCACACCAAGAACAGGTGGCGGGGTAATACTGGATAAGGACCTATGTGATTCGTGCATGACATGTGCCAGTGCCTGCCTGCCCCGTACTATTCATTTTGACAAGGCCGACATGCCCGTAATCTGTACCCATTGCGGTGTATGTGCCAGGTTTTGCAGTCATGACGTACTTGAACTGAGAAAAACCGAGGTGCTATAATATGTGGTCCAACGTACTCTACATTGATCTTGATACAGGCGAGCACCAGGTAAAGGACCGTGCCGACCTGTTCGATAAATACCTGGGCGGTACAGGCGTGGCCACCCAACTGTTACTGGAAGAATGCCCGCCCGGAACCGACCCGTTCTCACCCGAAGCCCCGATAATATTCAGCATAGGGCCACTTAACACGATCTTCCCGTGCGTATCCAAAACAGTATCCATGTTCAAATCACCCATGACAGGGGAACTAGGTGAGTCCCATGCGGGCGGGCGGCTGTCAATGGCCATGCGCTTTGCCGGTTATGATAGTATTGTAATAAAAGGCAGGGCAGAAAAACCGTGCTACTTATCCATACACGACGATGAAGTGAAACTTAAGGATGCCACCAGCATCTGGAACGTATCCTCGGTCGAGGTCATAGGAAAGATACTCAGGAACGTAGAACCAGGCAAGGGCAGGCGCAGCATTATGCGTATCGGCGAAGCTGGTGTGAACATGGTGAGGTATGCCAACGTGAACGTGGACACCTACCGGCACTTCGGCAGGCTTGGTCTGGGTGCGGTCTTCGGCAGCAAGAACCTGAAAGCGATAGTGATCTCGGGCACCGAAGATGTAGAGATACCGGAGATAGCACCATACAGTAAAATGTACAATAAACTTTATGATGCTGTTGTGGATACCGAGGTTATGGAAAAATACCACGACCTTGGGACTGCCGCCAACATCAATGTCCTGAACCAGTTAAAAGGGCTGCCTACCCGCAACCTCAAACAGTCAGGTTTCGAGAATGCCGAAAACATATCCGGCGAATACTTTGCAGACAACCTGCTGCTTCGCAAGATCGCATGCAGCAACTGCCCCATCGGCTGCATACATATCGCAATGCTAAAGACAACCTTCCAGAAGGGGCATGAGTTCGAAGTAAACCACATCAGTTATGATTATGAACTTATTTACTCACTGGGTACTAACCTTGGGATCAACCTTGCCGAGGATGTGCTGCGCCTCATTGAGAGGTGCGAGCGCTACGGCCTTGATGTCATGAGTACGGGAGGCGTACTGGCATGGGCTACCGAAAGCTATGAGAGGGACCTGATTACTCCACCGGATACCCTGGGTATAGCACTTCGCTGGGGAGATACGAACAGTTACCTGAAGATGATCGATAAGATAGTAGAGATGCCAAACAAATTCTACCAGACACTGGCCAAAGGTACTGTGGCTGCGGCAGCTAAGTACGGTGGCGAGGACTTTGCTGTGAACCTGGGCGGCCTGGAGATCGCCGGTTACCATACCGGTCCTGCTTCTATAGTAGGCCAGATGGTGGGTGTGCGGCATTCCCACCTCGACAACGGTGGATATAGCATTGACCAGAAAGCCGCAAGCCAGCAATTAACTGGAGAACAGATGGTGGATAAGCTCATCTATGAAGATTACTGGCGCATGATCAACAACTCCCTGGTGGCCTGTCTCTTTGCAAGAGGAGTATATGGCGAACAGACTATCATCGATGCCCTGGCCAGCGTGGGTATTAAAAAGACCAGGGATGAACTTGAAACATTGGGCTGTGAGATATTCCTTGCAAAATATGAGTTCAAGAAGCAGCAGGGTTTTGACGTAGGCAAAATAAAAGTTCCCGGGCGTTTCTATGAAACCATATCCCAACTGGGAATGGTAAAAGAAGAGACCATCCGGGAAATGCTGGAATTGTATAAGAAGAAAACCGGGATATAATTTTCAAAAGGGAGTGACCAGATGGATTTTATGCAGGAACGGATCACAACGATCCATGATTTCAGGATTGAAGAGAGTTCCCTCTGTTTAGCATTAGAGGACATTGCAATGGAGCGTCCAATGACGCTGCTGATTCCTATGCTTTTTGAGGAGATATATGGAGACCATATCGAAAATATTCTCAAACATATCAATGAATTGAAATTTCTTTCAAAAGTTGTAATAGCACTTGCTGCCGATGATGAGCAGAAATATATCCAGGTCAAACAATTTTTTTCAAAACTTGAGATACCCTGTATCATAGTGTGGTGCAACGGCCCCTCGGTACAACAGGTGATTGAAGAATTAAAGGAAAAAGACCTGGACATTACCATGTTTTCCGGTAAAGGAAAAGATTCATGGATCGCCCTGGGTGTTGCAACACTCGACAGCTATGCCATAGCCATGCATGATGCGGATATCGTATTTTATTCCAAGCTACTGCCTGCTAAACTGTTGTATTCGATTGTCGAACCTGACCTGGATTTTTTTTATAACAAGGGCTATTATGCAAGGATCGATATGGAACGCCTGGTGATGTACGGGCGTGTTAACAGGCTTCTGCTAAATCCCCTGCTGAACTCACTCATGGAAAAGACGCATTACAGGTCTGATTTCCTGAAATACATGTGTGCATTCAAGTATACGCTATCTGGTGAATTTGGCATTACCTCAGATCTTGCCCTCAACATCCGCATGCCAGGGGACTGGGGGCTGGAAGTGGGACTGCTTGCCGAAGTTTTTAAGAACACTGCACTTAAAAGGGTATGCCAGGTCGATCTGGGATTTTACGAACATAAGCACAGGCCTATAAGATCCGATGATGAAAAAGGTATTCAAAAGATGGCAAAAGACATCATCAAGACGATATTAAGGAACCTGGTTGAAGTTGACGGGTTGGATATAGACGAGGCTTTTATGCAAAGTGTGAATGTACTTTTCAAACGTGCGGCCCAGGACCGTATCCGCCAGCACCATGCCGATGCCTTATTTAACGGCCTGAATTACAGCAGGCATAACGAAGAGTGCATGGTAGAAGCTTTCTCCAAATATATGTTATCTGCGGGCCGGGAATATATCCGGGATCCTGTGGATGTCCATCTTCCTGACTGGAAAAGGGCGATATCTGCCATGCCCGATATCAGGGAAAAATTAAAGGATGCAGCCTTGAATGATTATAATAACTATGGTTGATCCGGCAGCACCCCGGTGATTAATCCGCATAGAATTTCTGCTTATAATTTGTATATGCCCTGATAAACTCGGCATGAGGCCAGATAAGGGGCATAGTAACGTAAGCAAATCCTTCTTTCCATTTAGGATGGGACTTTATATTCTCGATCATTGTGAGTTTACTGTCCCTCAGTATTCTGGCATTCGTATAATCTTCTAACCACATTTCAAAGCGTTCAACTGTTGAAATATGTTCGGGTAGCAAATTATCATGTGCCATCTCCACCACCCAGCCCAGGTATTTATCGGCCATGTCCTGATCTCCTATTGCTGTATAATGGTTGGATAGCTGGCAGGTAAAGTGGAGCCATGGACCATATCCTCCATTGTTGCGGTCCCAGAGTTCAGGATACCGGTTCAGGCCGCCCAGTTCCTCGTCCCAGAGCATTTTATCAATACGCTGTACTGTTTTTTTATTCCTCAGGTCAGTTTCTTTTATCAGGCCAAAATGGGCCGGAGCATATTCCACAGCATCCACATCTATGACTGTGGAGGCAAAGGCATCATAACCTATTGGATCTGAACTTTTGTATTTTACCCGGATGCACTTGATAAAGGACCTGCGTCTTGGACTATATAGACGCTCTAATATGGACTGGCGGATCAGTTCTGCCTGTTCCCTCCATTCTTTCACATTTTTACCCAGCGTTTCCCCTATCTCAACAGCTCCGAACAGTCCGGCGCAGCATGTGGAATTGGCATATATCTCAAAACCATGTTCATAGGCAGGATATTCGTGGATGCTGTTGATGGTATGAATGAGGTTGATCTCGTCGTTCTTATTCTGGAGTATAAAGTCCACTGCCTTTTCAATAGCCTCCCAGTACTGGAGACAAAAGGCTCGGTCTGCCAAGCTATCAAAGAACAGGCCGCCAGTGGCCTTGAGGTACTGGTTAAGGGCATAGAGCACCAGGCCGTTACCGTCTATCTGCAGGTCTTTATAACTGGTATCGTTCCCGTCTACGTCATAACGCTGGCTGAACTCACCTGAAGGTTTCTGGGCGGCCAGCATGAATTCAAGCCCGTGTTTAGCTTCATTTAACATGTCGGCTGCTATGGCTCCCAGGATACAGATGGAATGGTCACGAGGATAGATGAACGGATATCTCGTACCGGGCGGGCTGGCATAGAAACCACCATTTGGGTGCTGGTTTTCTTGTAATACTTTCACACAGTTCTGGTATAATTTTTCTGCAGCAATGATGTCCACGTGATTCACTCCTTTTTGATGAATTTGAAGACGCAAGCACCCTTTTCAAGAATCTTGTCAACCTCTTCTTTTGATTTTCCTGCTTTTTCAATGGCTTCTTCATTATAAGCCAGCCTGGCACCGGCAATTGATAGCTTGGATGCAAGATGTAAGGTTTCGAAGCCTGCCATTTCGGCTCTTTTTTTCCTGTAAGCATTGTGCATAAGGCATAGGATAGAAGCCATAGCAGGACATTCCACTTTATCCTTATTTCTAGCCTCTTTTTCGGCAACGTATTTCACAATTGTCTGGAATTCTTCAGGCCTTTCACCAAAAAGGTCAACAAAACGTATTATTTCATCTGCAAGAGGGCATATAGGCAAATAGTGTAAATCATTTTCCGGGACGCCTTCAAGTCCCGGTCCTTGTGTTAGGGCCAGTTCTTGCCCTATACGGGATAACAATATGGAGGTTTTTTCAGGACCTACCATTTTCACCAGTTCTGTTATACCAACCATAAATGCCTGTGGCAACATACTCCCGAGTCTAATCATATCTTTTCCTTCCTTATATTATTACTAATATTACAGTAATGCAATATTAAATTCTATTCCAGAATATTAATAAGTTCCTGATTCCATCCTTTCGGTCCGATACCTATTCCCCGCCTGATATTTGGTGATGTTATGGATGGGTCATAATCGCCGCTTGGTTTTTGTACTAATATACCAATATCCACGGCCATCAGCATGGGCAGGTCGTTTAGGCTGTCGCCCAGTCCTATTGTTTTTACACCAGGCCATTTTTTCCTGTAAAGGTCTGTAAGTATGTGTACTGCCTTTCCCTTGTCGTTATTACCCATTATATGATGGTACCGTCCGCCTTTGGTATAATTAAAACCCCTTTTTCTGATTTCCTGTTCCAGCAGTTCATCCTTCGGGGCCGGACTTTTAATCCTGAAAGCTTCATCATAGTCCCGCTGCTTGGCAAGTGCAGCACATTCCCTGTCAAGTCCTGTGTCCTGGCACACTTGATCCACATTCATATCCCCGAATCCAATTACCTTGCAGTCGATCTTAGTACATATTTCTTTCAAAGTACTTTCAAGTATATTGTATCCAACACCTAATTCGATCACGTTGTAATCGTCTATTTGTTTTGTGTGATCATAGGGGAAGTCAAAATAACCTTCAGGGATGAATATGGCCCCGCCATTCTCAGAAATAAAGGGATGGTATATGCCTAGTTTATGGCAGTAAACCTCAAGTTCAGCCCTGGTCTTACTGGTACAAAATATCAATGGGATATTTTTCTTATTTATTAGTTCCAGGGCAGGTATGGCCGCATCATAGGAATATGTATCGTGATCGACCAGGGTGCCATCCATATCTGTAAAAATTATATATTCGGATGCTTGCATTTCTTCCATATTGGTATAATAAGAGTTACTTGTAATAAGAGTTACTTGTTAATTAAATTTATAACATAGCTCGAATTTGTTGATAATATTTTATAGTCACGGCACTGTTCAATTATTTCATAGATTGCTCTTGAGGTAATGAAGCTAATTATGCGGGACTTTTTATTTCCGACGGTGGAGTGTTCGGGACTCTATCAAATGGTGCATAGCCGATGTCGGGGTGGGGTCGTGTAGTCAGAGTGATTTTGTGGGGCGGATTAACGACCGGAAATTAAACAATCACGTGTACATGCGGCCTGTGGTCAATGAATAAGGATTCAACAGGAAGCCTTCCAACAAGTTTTAACATAGCCGGATTTTCAGTTGCGTAGTGGGTTGCATCTATTAACGATATGTACCTGGCATATGGGATTACATTGTGATGCATCTCGGCTGAAATAAAGGCATCAGCTCCCACGTCCAGTGCCATCTCGATATATTCACTTTTAAGTCCACTGCCTCCCATGACCATTACAGTCTCAATTTCATGATCTCCTACATACGTCACATGGGTATCCAGCCGCCTGGCTGTAAATCCTGCAAGTTTTTCCGTATCTGTAGGGGCAACATTTCCGATCCTGCCCAGGCCGGCAGTTCTTACTTCAGATAGTTCCAGTAATTCGGCTAGTACATCGTTGACCCCACCGGGTGCGCTGTCATAGTTGGTATGCATCACATAGATCGATATTTCGTTGTCCAGTGCGATCTTCAGGGTATCGGCCAGGGTTTTTGAGATATGGTTGACAGGTTCATATATTGGGGTATGGTGGGCCACAAGCAGGTCAGCACCGGCCCGGGCAGCCTCCTGAAGCACATGGTCGGTAACATCCAGGGCAGTTGCAATCTTATTGATCTCATTATCCAGGTCAAGTATTAAACCGATCCTGCCCCTGTCCGATTCATCAGCTAGTTCAAGTGGAGCTATCTTCTCAAGGAATCCTGTTATTTCAGAAATCTTCATGTTATCTTGTTATCTCCATGTTATCCTGTCTTTTCAAAGTGTTATTGAATTCAGGTAAACATAATACTTTACAATTGCACAGTACATAGGCTGTCTAACTTTTACTGTGACTGATAAAATAATTCATAGTTTGATTTAAAGCAATATTTTGCCTTCTTTCACCCGAAATTTTGAATTGCCGGATAGTTTCTTGATTATAAAAAAATATGCCCAGGACGGGATCCGAACCCGTGACCTCCAGATTTCTCAGGAGACCATAAGACGCTCATTGTAATTTCCCTATGAGTCTGGCGCCCTAACCGACTAGGCCACCTGGGCATTGAGGTACAATCTACATTCCCTGATATGATAAAAATATATCGCTAACAGTTTTGAGACTTTTTAATATTAATAATTGTACCTCCAGCTTTACTGTGGTTGGGTGTGCTGGCGCAACGTTTGACTTGTTTCTGGAAATGCAAGGATCGCTAATATAGTTTATGAAATAAATATGTGTTGATAAATAATAAGTAATAATTAATACCAAGAAAATAATAAAAAGTATTACGTTAATTAAATTTATTACACATGAAATACATGATTATGATGGATTTTCAGCAAGGCTTTAAAAAAAAGTTAAAATAAAAATATATCAGCATCAACTGAAATCCCTGCGGAAAACCCACGAGGAATTAGTATGAAAATGAACAAGACAGAAGTAAGTAAGGAAGACAAATTGTTTGGTCAAACATACGAGCAAATCTTGTCAAGTGTCCTTGGGGGCAAGGGCAATTTCCAGTTGATTTACCCGTACCTTGACTGGTGGTGGCCCACTGCACCTTCGGGCCAGATAGCACCAGCAGCATTGAACATCGTGAACTCTGTACCCCAGTGGTCAGCCATTGGGCAATATGATCCGTCTGGAAGTACGTTGTGTAACTCATATCAGCAGGTTCTGCAACAAGTAGACCCCACAATCCCGCCTGATATCCAACAAGCGGTAACTGATGCACATAATCTGCTAGTAACAGCTCAGAACCAGCGCCAGAATGATGTGACTTCCAGGAACCATGCCTGGGTTCTTGCAAACGATAGTCTCCCTCCAGGGGTCCCAGCGCCGGAATGGGGAAAATGGGAGGTTGATAGTGGCTGGGCTGGAACCCTGCAAAAGGATAGTGATGAAATTGCAATAAGACAGCGTAACTATTCACAGGCTTTCGGTCAGGAAAGTCCGGAGTTAACCCAGGCATTAGATGCGGCTACACCACCAGAAAACATCAACAAACCCAAGGATGGATGGACGACAGTAGATCAGGGTGATGGTAAACTTGTCTCAGCACCTTCGTTTATAATGAGCACATCAAGTGGACAGGATTGGATAAACCTGCTTTCAAAAGGTGGAGGTAATAAAGTACAAATCGAGGTCAGCCAGAGCAAAGGGAGTTACGATTTCTCGAAATCCTGGGCAGGAGGCAACGTAAGCTACAACCGTTTCTTCTGGGGAATAAGCGCTGGAGGATCCTGGCAAAAATGGGATATTGACCAGTCAGACGAATCAGTGACTGCAAAGATTGACCTTACAACGACGTTAGTAACCATAGAGCCCGGAATATGGTTCAATGGTGGATACATGAAAACCCTTAAGGGACAGGGTAATTTCTTCAGTCCATGGACTCCGACAGGTGGTTCTTCTCCAGTCTTCGGAGAAGGGGGGCTTCTTCCTTTGGAAGTGGTGGGTCTTATTGCCGGATATCAACCCTCATTTGAGATAAAGATGAATTCCAGTACATACAAGCAGCACTACGAGAAGTATGAAGCAAGTGGTGGTATTCGGATTGGTCCGTTCAGGTTTGGAGGAAGTGGGGGACACGAATCAAATACCATTCGGAAAGATTCGTCATCTACTACTTTCAAGGGACAGTCGACAGCTAAGTACCCCTTTATAATGGGAGTACTTACAACACAACCGGGGTTATCCTGAATCAGGTAAACTTTACTGATACAGGAAGGAATGAGAGTACTGGAAAATACTAAGGGGACCGCTTCCTACAAGCTTAATGGTGAGAAGAGGTTCTATTCCCCTTTTTTTGATCCAGTATGAACAGGAAAATAGCTAAGTCTGACCTTACTAGAAGTGGAACCATGACTATACAGATTTCACAGGCATTAGAATTGATCGAGGCAGAAATCAGCTCTAAAGCCATTAGGACTACTCGAAATAGGACTATAATGCCTTTGACACTGGCAAAAATGCAATTACTTGTACCTTGCGAGCCATGGAACTGGCCTACAGATTCTCTTGGCACAAGCTCTGCTGAACTATTCAAATTCTGCGCATGGATGCCAGACTCGCCATTAAAATCAATACTTTACAGCAGGTCTGGAACCAAATTTAGTGATATGTATGAAGGCTTTCTCAACGCTCTGGATAATGTAGATGCGGTTGAAAAAGCAAGGAGTGATTTAAGTAATCAGAAGAATTACACTTTGGTGTTATACGGACAGTCTGATAAACAATTAGAACCTGCCTGGAATGTTTCCCAGTTTCCTGCCCAGTGGACTGCAAGTGTAAGCAGTGGTTCGTCAACTGCTGGCAAGGTCCGTGTGAATCTCGAAAGCGTTGGAGAGAAAGCTGACAAACAGAATGAACTAACACTTTTCGGAATGGGTGGGGGGAGTTTTCCAGACGAAACTCCATTACCTTTGAGTCAGGGTCAATGCAAGTATGTAGAAATATACGCTGATGCGTGGGGCTATATTGAAATAAGTCCGGCTAACTGGTATAATAGTAGTGTCGTCGAAATAAACGCAAAAGGTCCATATAAACGTGGGTATGCTGGAAGTAAAAAGTTAGCGGTTGACCCTGAAATAACCACATGGTTTTTTGGGGAAAACGGTCTACTACGTTGCATCCTGACTGGCATTTATGTTGCTCTTAATCCAAAGGTAACAGCATCAGTAAACCCTGAACTTGCATCGAAGCTACAGGATAAACTACAACAAGGTAAGAAGCTTCGGGTAGCAGGACTGTTTTTCAGTAAGCAGGACATAACTTTTCCAGATGTGACTTCAAGAAGCACAGGCCCTGTAACCATTGTAGCTACAAAGAATGCTGGTTCAACTGTCAAAAGTACCCGGTCAGGCAAGCAAGATGCTGTTTTAATTGGCGCAACTGTTGCTGAGTTAGGTAAACAGACGCTTTGAGAAACATGTTTTACGTATCCACTTCAAATCTAAGGGTAAATTGGAAAAATGCAATCATACCAAATTGTCGATTACAGCATCAGTAGCGATTATTGTCCGGTGGTGTGTGTCGTCACTCTGTAGTAATGCCAACAAATTTGAAGTGGATACCACAGTTGTGTTTTTTCACCCATAGAATCTCACAGGTGAAAAACCGATAATCTCATCAAACACCCTCTCAGCTACGATACCTTCGATCTCGAATATCACAATCTCTATTACCATAAAGACCTCTGTGAACTCCCTAAAGCACCCCATAACGATATCGCTGCCGCTGCATGTTGATGCATGGATATGTATCTTGGGTTTGCCGTCCTCCCGGAAAATGTTGCCCACACCCATTATTTCACTGGCATTGTGGACCTGTGTCCTGGTAATCTCCGGGGGTATACATTTTTCTTTTGGTCCGGTTACTACACTGGCACCACCGGTTGCACCGAGTAAGAAAAAGAAGGCCGACCTGATATCCTCATTAACAGCCAGGTCTTCCAGTTCAGACAGCAGGTCTTCTTCATGATCGATACGGGCAACGAAAACACGGCCCAGTTTTCCTTGTGTATAGTCCATGTTATTAAATTAACCCCAGATATTATTATTATTCCATATCCTTCATCATTGCAATCTCATCGCAGTCAGGAAAACGCGGACAATTCACACACATGCTCCACAGTTTATGCGGGAGAACAGATTTGTCCACCACTTTGAATCCATGATGCTTAAAAAACTCACTTGCATAGGTCAGGGTTACCACATGCCTGATCCCCAGTTGCGGGACCTCCTCAAGACATGCTTCAAGTATCCTGGAACCGTATCCCTTTCTTGTCTTATCCGGGGCAACGGCCAGGGACAGAATCTCTGCATAATCCTCCCATGTCACATGCAGGGCGCAGCAGGCGATTACCTTGCTATCCTCCTCGATAACATGAAAGTCCCTTATCAAATCATACAGTTCTCCCATGGCCCGGGGCAGCATAACCTCCTGTCTGGCATATATATTGATCAACTGCCTGATCTGCGGCACATCTTCAATCCTGGCTTTTCGTAACAAAATCCTGGAACCACCTGAAACCTGGTATAACCTGTATTATTTTCAAATTAAATGTTCTTTTCTACATGGTACTTTACATTCTCAGCGTACTGCTTAACGTCACGTTCCAGTTTATCCTCGATAAAAGATAACATGGATAACAAAAAAATGCTTTTGGGTTTCAGCGTCAATTTATAGGATACAATGGTGCTGGAATTAGTATTCTCTTTGAGATCGATCTCACCGCTCATCCTGATACCCTTTGCCTTGCCTACCCATTTGCCATGGTATGGCGGGTCAAGTTCAACAGTGGTACTGTGCATCTCGATCCGTTTTATAATGGGTCCTATCTGGAACTCCATTACCCACAGGTTGGTATTGGGTCCTGTGATCTCACATGACAGCAGCCCTGGAATACAATGAGTACTCATTTTCGGGTCAGCCATCAGACCCCATACTGATTCTATAGGAGCTTCCACTTCAAATTCTATCTGTGATTCTGGCATTTTTTCTCATATAGTATATTAGTATGTGTAGTAATTAATTGTTCGTAATCTGGTTTGGCAGGAAAGTATGCTTTGGAAAATGAACCGATATGTACGGCCTATCTCCCGACGGCTGACCCAGTTTTTAATCTATCATTATCGCCGATCTGCCATGCATTGCATTTGCTGCTTTTTTCTCTTTAGGTACCTCTTTCAGGTATGGTTCAACTTTGCAGACAAAGTGTGGTTCCAGTATTGGTATTGCACATTTCAGGAAGGCATGTGGGCAAGTGCCCTGCGTGCGGCACACAGTTAATAGTGAAATGTATCTGTCAAAATTATCAATGTACAATTTGCAATAAATCTGTTGCAGGGCGGGCAGGGGATGGGGGGTATGAGCTCATAACAAAAGTGGGAGGATTAGTGCGTCGTTTTTGTGTGAAAACGGGGTTAGTACATCATTTTAAGGATAATTACATTACACGCTTTCGCATCTTCAGCTTTTGCACCCGCTGGTCTCCAATTATTGACACTGTGCCCATGGCGCGTAGTAGAAGCCACTGTTCCAGACGTAGCTGCATTCCCTGTCTACTCTGCAATCGAACAGGCGGCGGTTGCTCAGGAGAATGTGTCCCACCCGGAGGCGCATCTCCATCAACACGTAAAAGCAGCATGTGGGCAGTCTTGACGCAGACGGTAAGCCTGGCGCCGGGTGCAAACCGGATGCAAGTACGAAAACCGCGGCCCTGCTTACTGCATTTGCTGCATCCGGGCACGCGGCCGGTAAGGTGAATTCACAATTGCAGGAGTGCAGGTGCAAAACAATGTACAAGGAAATCTTAAGAAAATGCTCCCTTCATTCGCATTTCCTAATCCTCCGGGAAAGTATATAATTTTCTATATGTTAAAAAACGAGCTAATGTCTTCATTATAAAAAATGGAAAAAAACCAGAATAACCGCAATGGTTATATACGAATGCCCCATTGTAGGGGTTCGCTCAATTGGGCTGGATACCATACCAGTCCTGCTGAGAGATTATCTATATCAGGTATTATCTATATTGCGAAAATGTCGCATTTGATGGGCGAGAAAAGCCTTATATACCATTGAGTAGATATATAAAAGTCCTGTGTGTGATTAAAAATCGCATGCAAGGGACTAATGCAAAATATTTGCATTCATTTATCACCACCTTATTTGCCGAGGTCATTTCCCGGCGTCGACCCGGATTTTGGGAATTATCCCGAAAGTGAAGGGTTGCTCTCCGACCTTGGCACAATCATAAATGGAGACGAGATATAATTTTCTCGTCCGACGTTAGTATTGGCAGTTCGGTTAATTCTGATCGGTAGTGTATATACATACATTATCGGGAATTAATTGGACAATACACCAAAACCCAAAAATTCCGATAAAAATCATTTCCTTTGTGTGTGATCAACAATTCTGGTTGATCCTGCCAGAGGCTACTGCTATCGGGGTTCGATTAAGCCATGCAAGTTAAATGTTCTTCGTGAACATAGCGAACTGCTCAGTAACACGTGGATAACCTACCCTTAGGACCGGAATAACCCCGGGAAACTGGGGATAATACCGGATAAGCCATAGACGCTGGAATGCCCTATGGTTCAAAGCTCCAGCGCCTAAGGATGGATCTGCGGTCTATCAGGTTGTAGTGGGTGTAACGTACCTACTAGCCGACGACGGATACGGGTTGTGAGAGCAAGAGCCCGGAGATGGATTCTGAGACACGAATCCAGGCCCTACGGGGTGCAGCAGGCGCGAACACTTTACAATGCGGGAAACCGCGATAAGGGAACCCCGAGTGCCAGCATCAAATGTTGGCTGTCCGGATGATTAAAAATCATTTGTTAGCAAGGGCCGGGCAAGACCGGTGCCAGCCGCCGCGGTAACACCGGCGGCCCGAGTGGTAGCCGTTTTTATTGGGTCTAAAGGGTCCGTAGCCGGCCTGATCAGTCCTTTGGGAAATCTGGCAGCTTAACTGTCAGGCTTCTAAGGGATACTGTCAGGCTTGGGACCGGAAGAGGTAAGGGGTACTCCAGGGGTAGGAGTGAAATCTTGTAATCCCTGGGGGACCATCTGTGGCGAAGGCGCCTTACCAGAACGGGTCCGACGGTGAGGGACGAAAGCTAGGGGAGCAAACCGGATTAGATACCCGGGTAGTCCTAGCTGTAAACGATGCTCGCTAGGTGTCAGACACGGTGCGACCGTGTTTGGTGCCGCAGGGAAGCCGTTAAGCGAGCCACCTGGGAAGTACGGTCGCAAGGCTGAAACTTAAAGGAATTGGCGGGGGAGCACTACAACGGGTGGAGCCTGCGGTTTAATTGGATTCAACGCCGGAAAACTCACCGGGTGCGACAGCAACATGTAGGTCAGGCTGAAGGTCTTACCTGAATCGCTGAGAGGAGGTGCATGGCCGTCGTCAGTTCGTACTGTGAAGCATCCTGTTAAGTCAGGCAACGAGCGAGACCCGCGCCCACAGTTGCCAGCATGTTCTCTGGAACGATGGGTACACTGTGGGGACCGCCGCTGCTAAAGCGGAGGAAGGAACGGGCTACGGTAGGTCAGTATGCCCCGAATCTCCCGGGCTACACGCGGGCTACAATGGTTGGGACAATGGGCACCTACCCTGAAAAGGGATGGTAATCTCCGAAACCCAACCGTAGTTCGGATTGAGGGCTGTAACTCGCCCTCATGAAGCTGGAATCCGTAGTAATCGCGTTTCAACATAGCGCGGTGAATACGTCCCTGCTCCTTGCACACACCGCCCGTCAAACCATGCGAGTAAGGTCTGGGTGAGGGCATGTTTATGACATGTTCGAACTTGGGCTTTGCAAGTGGGGTTAAGTCGTAACAAGGTAGCCGTAGGGGAATCTGCGGCTGGATCACCTCCTAATGCAACGCCCAGACTTTGATCTGGACGCACTGCCGATCAGAAGCCGAAAAACTGCCAGTACAATATATAAATGATTCGATAGCTGCGAAGCCAACTGATGTATACCGTTGGTGCGCCAATGTTTGACTAATGTTGGTAAGCTAAACATATCAGAGGGCTCGTAGATCAGTTGGAAGATCGCTGCCTTTGCAACAGAGGGTGTGAAAGTACCTTACGCAAAACAGGCAGAGGCCCTGGGTTCGAGTCCCAGCGGGTCCATGGCAGCTAATCTGGACAATAGCGAGAAATACACGTAATAAAAGTTTTAGGGCTTCATATGTGGAACAATCCTCGTGATATGGAAGGATGGCTGACAAATAATATTCATAAACCAATGCACTTAGGGTTGTAATAACCTTAAGGAAGGGTTGAAGGCGGATCACAAGACCTGTGATCAAGCTGTATGATGCCGTGTATAAGCGAAGTGCAAACTGGACGCTTACTGAAATATAGTAAAGCGGATTCTGGTAATTATACCATCCGGTGAATGGCTGGGCTCAAGAGCCGATGAAGGACGTGCCAAGCTGCGATAAGCCTCGGCGAGGTGCATGGAGCCGTTGAACCGAGGATTTCCTAATAGGACATCCAAACACATTTGTGTTGATCAGTCATGATCGGGAACGCCCCGAACTGAAACATCTTAGTAGGGGCAGGAAAAGAAATCAATTGAGATGCCGTAAGTAACGGCGAGTGAAACCGGTAAAGTTCAAACTGAATCCCTCCGGAAACGGTAGGGACATGTGGTGTTATAAGCCCGGTCAATTACAATCCCAGTCGATGAAGTCGAACTTGTCTGGAACGTCAGACCATAGAGTGTGATAGTCACGTAGACGTAAATCGAGTGATTGTGGCCGGTGTCTTGAGTACCGTGGGTCGGAAATCCCGCGGGAATTTGGGAGGCATCAACTTCCAAAACTAAATACATCTTGAGACCGATAGCGTAATAGTAGGGTGACCGAAAGCTGAAAAGTACCCCAAGAAGGGAGGTGCAAAGTGCCTGAAATCGGATGGTGATGGAGCGATATAGCGTGAAAGGATCTGCACCATGAAGGAATCAGTCGCAAGGCTGTAGTACGAATGGTGTTGCCGGCGTTATATCATACGTTTTGAAGAACGGGCCAGGGAGTGTATTCAAGTGGCGAGGTTAACAAATTCAATTTGGTTAGCCTAAGCGAAAGCAACAAGCGCACAACCTTCGGGTGAGGCGCGGCGTATACAAGTGCGTGGAGTCACTAGGATACTACCCGAATCCTAGCGATCTAGGCGTGGGCAGGCTGAAGCGTGGGGAAACCTACGTGGAGGGCCGCAAGCGGTATTGATCTGCAAATCATTCGCGTGACCTGCGTCTAGGGGTGAAAGGCCAATCGAGCTAGGTTATAGCTGGTTCCTTCCGAAACATGTCGCAGCATGGCCTGACTGGAGATAGTCGGCGGAGTAGAGCACTGAATGGGGAACCCGGGGAAGAAATTCCTCGATCCCCTCTCAAACTCCAAAACCGCCGTCGTCGTAGAAGGTCGGAGTCCGGGCTACGGGGTAAGCCTGTAGTCCGTGAGGGAGACAACCCAGACCATGGTTAAGGTCCCCAAGTGTCGGCTAAGTGTCAACACTAAAGGGTGTCCTAAGCCCAAGACAGCTGGAAGGTGAGCTTAGAAGCAGCTAACCTCTAAGGAGTGCGTAACAGCCCACCAGTCGAGGTTTAGGGCCCCGAAAATGGACGGGGCTCAAGCCGACCACCGATACCATGGAACACAGCAATGTGATTTTATAGGAAGGCAATCCGTTTGGGCAGAAGTAGGGCCGTGAGGTCCTGTGGACCATTCGGATATGAAAATCCTGGCAGTAGTAACAGCAAAGTCGGGTGAGAATCCCGATCGCCGTAGGGGCTAGGTTTCCTCGGCAATGATCGTCAGCCGAGGGTTAGTCGATCCTAAGATGTACCGTAATTCGAGTACATCGAAAGGGAAACAGGTTAATATTCCTGTACCGTTTAGGCAAATAAACTGACGCATCCGGGTAGGTTGGGCAGTCATATGTCAGGCTGTCTAAGCACCGAAACTTGTGGAGAGCCGTAATGGCGAGAAGCAGGTGAATGTGTGATGGCGAAAGTCAACTAATCCCAGGTGACCGTGAAAAGGGAGCCTAAATGATCGTACCGAGAACTGACACAGGTGCCCCTAGCTGAAAAGGCTAAGGCGTGTCGGAATTACACTGGCTAAGGGAATTCGGCAAATTAGCTCCGTAACTTCGGAAGAAGGAGTGCCTGCCGTGAAGACGGCAGGTCGCAGTGACCAGGGAGCTCTAACTGTCTAATAACAACATAGCTGACCGCAACTCCGAAAGGACTAGTACGGTCAGTGAATCCTGCCCAGTGCAGGTACCTGAAAACCCGGTTCAACGGGGCGAAGGGCCTGTCAACGGCGGGGGTAACTATGACCCTCTTAAGGTAGCGTAGTACCTTGCCGCTTAATTGGCGGCTTGCATGAATGGATCAATGAGAGCTCTACTGTCCCTAGCCAGAATCCGGTGAACTTTACATTCTAGTGCAGAGTCTAGAGACCTCTAGGGGGAAGTGAAGACCCCGTAGAGCTTTACTGCAGCCTGCAGCTGAGTTGTGATTTTGGATGTACAGTATAGGTAGGAGGCATCGAAACCCCGGCGCCAGCCGGGGTGGAGCCGCCAATGGGATACTACCCTTTCAAGATTACGGCTCTAACTCAGAGATGAGGACCCCTGTAGGTGGGCAGTTTGGGTGGGGCGCCACGCCCTTGAAAAGATATCAAGGGCGCCCAAAGGTTGACTCAAGTGGGTCGGAAACCCACTGAAGAGTGCAAGAGCATAAGTCAGCCTTACGTGATTTCGCAAAGCAAGGAATCGCGAGACGAAAGTCGGGTCTAGCGAACCAATGTACCTCCTTGATGGGGGTCATTGACTACAGAAAAGCTACCTCAGGGATAACAGAGTCGTTTCCGGCAAGAGCACATATCGACCCGGAAGCTTGCTACCTCGATGTCGGTTCTTTCCATCCTGGCCGTGCAGCAGCGGCCAAGGGTGAGGTTGTTCGCCTATTAAAGGAGATCGTGAGCTGGGTTTAGACCGTCGTGAGACAGGTCGGTTACTATCTACTAGAGGTGTTCGTTGTCTGAAGGAAAGTTGCATTTAGTACGAGAGGAACTATGCAACGGTGCCACTGGTCGATCGGTTGTCTGACAAGGCAATGCCGAGCAGCTACGCACCAAGGGATAAGGGCTGAAAGCATCTAAGCCCGAAACCCATCCTGAAAAGAGACAACATTAAGGACACTCATAAAAGATGAGGTTGATAGAGTCGGGATGTACGCACCAAGGCAACGAGGTGTTTAGTCCGCGGCTACTAATAGTCCGTGCCACTCCTGCTGATCTATAAAGTAGGATTGCTACAGAATGTGAGTCCTTCGGGACTCATTTCAGGCGATATTCAGTTTGTACTTCGTATTCATGTGAGTGTAGCGGCCATAGCGGAGGGGAAATTCCTGTACCCATCCCGAACACAGCAGATAAGCCTTCCCACGTTCCTTACTGTACTGAGGTGCGAGAGCCCTTGGGAACTCTGGATCGCTGCTATGCTCACCTTATCTTCATTTTAATATTTTTTTAAAAATATAATAGTAATTGAAATTTCTATCATACAAAATTATGGTATTGATCCTTTGATCT
Source organism: Methanosarcinales archaeon (assembly GCA_030666885.1). Taxonomy (GTDB): domain Archaea; phylum Halobacteriota; class Methanosarcinia; order Methanosarcinales; family Methanocomedenaceae; genus Methanocomedens_A. The sequence continues at coordinate 7,376 of DAOUWY010000001.1, read as the reverse complement.
ACTGGATATTATCGAAAAAGCCTAATTTTTAAATATTTTAACTTTACTGTATAAACCCGACTGGGCGCAACATACTGATTTAGTTTTAATAATATTCATGGAATGTGTCGCGTCAACATCAAAGTGTCTGATTATACAAGTTATTCCCATATTAGTCTCATCATCGGAACTGAATAATATTAATTGTAATGTAATTGGATAAAATATCTTGATTATTGCCTTTGAACAAGCATCTGTTGAGAAATTGGACCAGTTCATGCCCTTCTACAACGAGCTTAAAGTAAAACTGAAGAGATCATACACAAGTCCAATTTCAATTTATAATTCTCCTGCCATCGTATTGTTCAAATATTTGCCAAAGCCTGATCAAGATCTGAAATGATGTCTTCTGCTTCTTCCACACCTACTGAAATTCTCACCAAATCATCAGTTATTCCTGTCATCGTTTTTACCTCAACAGGTACATTCGCGTGAGTCATGGAAGCAGGATGCTGTATCAGGGTATCAACTGCACCGAGACTAACTGCCAGAGAACATAATTCAACGCCGTTCATAAGTTTGCGTCCAGCTTCTATTCCCCCCTTAATTCCAAAAGAGATCATACCGCTAAAACCAGTCATCTGCTTTTTTGCGATATCATATTGTGGATGACTTTGTAATCCGGGATACCTGACCCACTCAATTTTGGGATGTGCCTCTAAAAATCCTGCCACTTTAATAGCATTGCTGGCGTGTCTTTCCATTCTAAGATGTAGTGTCTTCAATCCTCTAATGCACAACCAAGCTTCATGCGGACCCATTATTCCTCCGGTACAATTAACAACAGATGTCACACTTTTAATAAAATCTTTTTTTCCGACAACAACGCCACCTAAAAGATCAGCATGGCCACCAATATATTTTGTACAACTATGAACAACAACATCCGCACCCAATTGTAATGGTCTTTGGAAGCGAGGAGTTGCAAATGTGTTGTCAACGACAGACAGAACACCAATATCCCTGGCCATTTTACATATCTCTTCAATATCACTAACGATCATTGTAGGATTAGCCGGTGTTTCTAAAAAGATGAGCTTTGTATTTTTCCTTAAGTTTTTCTTCACTTTTTCAAGATCAGACGTATCAACAAAACTGACTTCAATGCCAAACCTGGTTAGAATTGAGGAGAATAATCCATATGTACCACCGTAGACTACATTTGTTGATAAAAGGTGGTCTCCCTGTTCAAGCTGGGAAAGAGCAACAGCAGTTATTGCAGCCATGCCTGATGAGAAGGTTTGACCCGTTTCACCGCCTTCAAGTGCAGCAATTTTTTTTACAAAAACTACATGTGTAGGCGTGTTTGGCGGTACACGGGCATATATGTACCCCTCTTCTTCGCCGGCAAACCTTGCAGCACCTTGCTGGGCATTATCAAATATAAAGGTGGATGTTTGGTATATAGGCGTTGTATGCACTCCATATAAAAGATCTGGTGCTTCTCCGGCATGAACACATTGAGTGCTAAACTTCTTTTCCTTTTTCATGTTCTCTGTCCCTATAACTGCCTCGGATAAGTAAATGATTGCCGAAGGTGTACTTATCATTTTTGATTATGGGGTTTTTCATAACAGTTTTTAAACAGTGAAAAATCTAAATTATCCACTATTTTTGTGCATCGACTTTACCGCTTGCAAACTAAGATACTCCTTTTCCTTATATCAATATTGTACTTTCCGGCTTGACTACATTAGGATTTTTGCCAATTACCTAACATTTGTAGGGCTGGGTATTAGCATACCTAACACCATACTTTAGGAGCACCTAAATATGCGGATGTGTACGTACATGATGATTATGATTGGTAGAATGGATCGCCTGAAAAAGCAATATGAACGGGTCTGCAAACAATGACCCGATACGAACATTTTCACAAAAATATAATATATTCTTATAAAAATGACACAGATCACAACCATAAGACAACTTTAAAAGGTGTAACAGGATGCGTTTAAACGATACAAATCTTTCACAGATGAAAACAGGGGAACCCGCCAGAATTATGGATATTGGTGGAGGTCACGGGATCAGACAGAAACTGAACCTTAGAGGAATCTCAGAGGGCAGCATCGTGCGTGTGATATCCACCAACGGTCCGGTCACCATCGAAGTCGATCGAAATGTCCTTTCGATCGGGCGCGGGATGGCACAAAAGATCAGGGTTACCAGAGTGTGACAATAATGGAAAAGAAATTATCTGAGATGGAATACGAAGAAGAAGGAACCGTAACAGACATTGAAGGAACACTACGAAAAAAAGTAGCTGGAATGGGCATCAGGGTTGGTAAGAGGCTGAAGATGATCACAAAACAGCCGGTTAAGGGTCCGGTGGTTGTGGTTGTCGATGAGGCAAATACCTCCCTTGGACTGAATATAGCAGAAAAGATCATTGTGGAGATGAAATCGTGAAAGTCTTGCTGATGGGACACCCCAATGTGGGCAAAAGCGTATTCTTCAATCGTTTGACAGGGGCGAATGTCACCGAATCAAACTACCCCGGGACCACGGTTGATTTTACAAAAGGATATATGAAGATTGATGGTGAGGACGTTGAGCTGATAGATGTGCCGGGTACGTTCTCTCTTGATCCGAAGGACAAAGCAGAGGAAGTCGCTGTGGCAATACTATACGAAAATAAGGATGTGAAGGTGATTTGCGTTATCGATGCATCCAAAATAGAACGCGGGGTCTATCTGGCACTGGAAATACTTGAGGAAGGATATCCGATTGTGATCGCACTCAATATGTGGGATGCAGCAGTTGATAAGAATATCCAAATCGATATCAATAACCTGCAACGGATTCTTGGCGTTGCGGTGGTTCCGACTGTTGCGATCAGCGGCGAAGGGATAAAGGAACTCACATCAAGGCTGAAAGAGGCTAGACCTGTTGAAATCGACGACATTATCAGGAATGCGGGAGGCCTGACATGAAACTGACTATTGACCAGCGCTGGGATCTTATCGATAAGATCGCAAAACAAACCATAACATTTGGAGAATACAGGCATACCCTAAAGGATGCGATCGGTGAATTCACGGTCAAGCCGCTCACAGGCATACCCATTGCGATTGCAGTCATGTATGCTTTCTGGAGCATATTCGGTTCGTTTGCAGGATTTTTCACGGATGGATTCTTTGTCAGACTATTTGATGCGTACTGGCTGCCATGGCTCCAGGAAGTATTCCCGGGGCAGGGTGGATGGCTATATACCATCATGGTCGATGCCGGGGGCATTGAAGGCGGTGAGTTCGTGCTTTCTGATAACTGCCTGGAATCGTTCGGTGTGCTGACATCGGGCTTATTCGTTGCAATCGGTGTTGTTCTACCTGCGATAGTCATATTCTACCTGATGCTTGCACTACTCGAGGATATCGGGTACATGCCGCGGCTTGCTGTCCTCATCGATACTATGCTGCACAAGATCGGTCTGCACGGGTATGCGATCGTGCCAACGATCCTCTCGCTCGGTTGCAATGTGCCAGGTGTTACTGCGACAAGAATACTTGAGACAAAGAAGCAGCGTTTCATCATGATGACGCTCCTTGCCATATTCATCCCATGCGGCGCCCAGATCGGGATTATGCAGGATGTAATCCCGGGTCTTATGGGATGGATTTTGCTCTATCTGATTATCGGGTACTTCATCTTCGGTTACATCTTAAACAAGATCGTTCCCGGAAAAGCTCCTGAGTTTCTGATCGATGTGCCGCCGTACCGGAGACCGATGCTGAGTAATATTGCAAAGAAGGTGTGGGGAAGGATCGCAGGTTTTTTCAAGGTTGCAATCCCCTTCGTACTGCTCGGCGCTGCCATAGTGGGCGTTCTCTACCAGATTGGAGTCATCCGGTTCCTGGGTGACGCGCTCGCTCCGGTCTTTGTCGGCTGGTTCGGCGTGCCAAAAGAGACTGCAGGTCCGCTCATCGCTGCATTCCTCAGAAAAGACCTTGCGGTTGCGCAACTTTCTGTAATCGAAATGACCGAGTATCAGATGATCACAGCAGTGGTGCTCGTCTCGATCTACTTCCCGTGCGTTGCAACGTTTGCGATGATGCTGAAAGAAGGCTGGAAAGAACTGCTTGGAGCTATGGCTGTTCTTGCAGTGGTCGTATTCGCTTATGGTGGACTGATACACCTGATAGGAATACTCCTGGGGGTGGCATAGATGGCTGGGAAATCATCAGTTGCAGCAATCTATTTTGCCATACTTGGAATCGTAACAACGGCTTTCGGGATCGCTGACATACTGGTAACAGCAGGGGCGAGTGAATTTGCGTACGGGATTCTTGAGATACCGGGTGACCTATTCAGAGGTGGCTGGGGCGGAGTTATTGTACTCTTTGCAGGACTCTTCTACCTTTCAGGCATCAGGAACTTTAATGAGATCCATCAGTTTTCAAAAATTGTGATGGGCAGCATCCTGATCTGGATCATGGCAGGGTGTGACATCTTTGCGATGATCACTGAATCGATACCTAGCTGGGAAGAAGAGACAGGACCTTGGTTCAACACGCTTTCGGACTTCATTGCGGCGTACGCACCGCCTTATGCGCCAGCTGTGCTCTTGCTGCCGTTCTCGCTTGTTGTGGTATATTACATCCGTAAAAGAAAACAGGAGATCTAAGGTGGGAATAGTATGACCGTTATGAAGAAGGTCCTGTCAGGAACTGTTAAAGGAGGTACCACCGACGCACTCGCCAGAGAGCTGGATATGAATATGTCCACTCTCCTGGCGATGATCGATTTCCTGGCAAGTGCGGGATATCTGGAAATAGCAGGTCTGCGGTGTTCCTGCCAGGCTTCCAACCTGTGCGAAAACCACTGCGGTTCGCAAGGTTGTTCGCAAACAAAGATGTATGCGTTGACAATGAAGGGGGAACAGTTCCTTTCCTGTAATGACCTATAACTCCTGAATTTTTCACATAGAAACATTAAAAGCCATCGGTTACATAGGTACAAGTGTAAATATGCTAACGCGAAAAGCTGAAGACTATCTCGAAGCAATCCTCAATGTCACAGAAGATAAGGGATATGCCAGAATAAAGGACATAGCTGTTGCCCTGGACGTTAAGCCACCAAGTGTTGTTGAAATGGCCAGGAAACTTGATAAAATGAGTTTTGTTGTATACAGGAAATATGATGGCCTGACACTGACTGAAAAAGGAAGAGAGATCGCTTTAATCATAAAGGACCGGCACGATACCCTGAAGGCTTTTCTGGAGATTATAAAGGTGCCTGAAAAAATTGCAGAGAAAGATGCATGTACAATGGAACATGAACTGAATGCAATAACGACAAAACAGGTTAAAAACCTGGTTATTTTTGTAAAATCCGCACCAGAATATCCTCAATGGCTTGAGCATTTTGAAAAATTCTGCATGACTGGAAAGCATCCATGTGAGGAAAAGACCCACAGATCGAAGTAAGTTCAAGGGTTTTCAGATATTCCTGTTGATGGTTATAATAATTATATTATCCGGCATGATCCTCCAGTTCCCTGATGAGCATGCTGAGACCCGAACTGCGAAGAAAACGGCATGTTTTATTTCTGGTTTTACATGCTTTTTTGACGTATCTATTTACAGCACGATTGTTTATATCCATAGGACAGAATATTATATCTGTTCTATCCACAAGGTTTTCTATCTCCTTTTTTCCATGTATGCACCGCCCGCAGTGGTAGCAGAATGTGCCACCAAAGGATTCGATCGCTTCCTTATAGTGCGGCGTGAGCGATTCCACTCCGCCAACATAAGCTACTTTCATGCCATTCAGATCAACACTCTTCCCAATATCTTCAGTACACGATTCTGAAACCTGTTCAATCGGTCTCAATTCACTGGACATCATATCACATATTCGATCCCGTTCCAGCAGTTCACTGGTCAATGTCCCTACCTCTTTGGTCAAAAGATCGATCTCCTTCTTCATATCCTCGATCTGACCGAGCGCGTCCTCACCACCAAACTTCTCAAGATTGCTTACTAATCGCCTGTTCAACTGTTTCTGCTCTTCCATCACAGTATTAATTCCTGATCGATCTTCTTTAACAGATTCGATAGCAGATTTCAATTGCTCTACTTTCCATTCTAATCTTTTAGACTTTGTCTGGAGTTTTTCGTTTGATCTCAGGGCATCATTCAGTTCTTTCACAACATCTTCCGGTCTGCTATCAGGCAGTGCTCTGTGCAGCGCATCATAGAATCGCAAAGCCAGATGCCCGTACATGTGTGTGACACCATAAACCCTTGCTTCGATCTTGTCGATGTCTTCGTGCTGATTACGCACAGCAAACCAGATAAGAGCAGGAAGAGGGATATCCATACCGTTTGGGGTACCCGCAGCGTTTCTATCCCCGATATATCGATAAATTTCCTTTTGGGATATGCGCTTGATATCTTCACTGTATTCTTCAAATCGATTTTTCAGTATCTTATCCAGTTGTCTGGATGTTTTGTTCTGGGTTCCACATGCCTTAACAAGGCTGCCATGCATCTCAAAAGCCGCGATCCTGTCAGGATTTAGTTTCAATTTTTTGAAGATCTCAGACAATTCCTTTTCATCGAAAGTTAATCCGAGGATTGCGCATACTGTTTGATTCCTGAATTCCCATATCTTTCTTTCTGACAATGTATACCTCCAATGATATTTGAACCCGATTCATCATCGGGCTCGTATTTATCTAGTCGACAAACACCTTTTCAGCCAGACCGTGACCGATGGTGATCAACTGCTCATTCACCTTTGTAAGTATGTATGTGCCTCTTTTTGGGGTCGGCGCAGGCGTTTCTTTTCTGAGCAGGGTGATCTCGGCACCCTCTTTGAGGCCGAGTTGCTCAAACTTTTCTTTAAGATGGATCCCACCAACGATCTTTTCCACCACTGCCTTTTCACCCTCTCCCAGGTAGTTGACCTGGATGGATTTTCCCTCTCTGGTCACAAACACCTTCGATGCCTGGCCCTCACCCATTCTCATCTCCGCACCCCCGACTGTAAACACCATGGTGCGGTCCGGGACATGTCGCAGGAATGTCAGTTCGCTCCCTTCCATGATGCCGTATTCGGAAAGAAAACCTTCGAAATCCTTTCCACCCTCAATCGATCTGACGGTACCTCTATCTCCTTCCTCCATTTTTAGCAGTGGAAACATCGATCCCTCTTTCTCCACATAGATCTTATCAGCCCATCCGCGGGCTATGACGATCTCTTGATCTCCCACTGCCAGGGAAATGGGTCCCCAGTGTACATGTACTGGCTCGGTTGCTACTACATTGAGTTCGACTCCTTCCTTTACACCGAGTTCCTCAAGGTGCTCTTTGACATCAAGACCACCT
>DAOUWY010000373.1 GCA_030666885.1 Methanosarcinales archaeon | reverse complement strand
GGCCAGGATGGTTAATTGTTTGAGACCGAATTGCGCAGGCCCGGATGGCATGGGCACTGGTATAAGGTCAGGAACAAGTTTGAGTGTAAAGTAGCTGATCTTGGGGGAAACGGTGGTTTACTGGACACAGGTACTTGCAGATGTCAATGGCGGTCTAAAATTCCCCCCTCCAAAAGGTCTACTTTTACCATAAAATTAAATTGTGGTTAGCAACGGTGGATAGGATTTTTTGCCGGATTAAAAAGTTGAAGGTCTTTGGTGATCCTGACACCAATGGAAGATATCAATGATTGATATCACGAGTAGTCTTCCAAGAACTTAATATTAAAACGCTTCTTCAACTCTTTTATGTTCTGCTTCATCTCATTTTCGACATTTTTAAATAAAACGATCGCATCTTCATGTTCGGATAAGGCAAGCAAAGAGCAATCTGAAAATGCAATATTATACTTGGTTTTTATAATCCCAGTCTTTAGACAGAGTTCATAATCCAGTAGTTTTACTTCTACGTGGGGATGATAATATACAAAATCGTAGAATTTTTTTGCAAGGATTGCTGATTGCGGTTGTGTATATATTTCTTGATATACTCTTTTCGAAACATAATATATTTCAGCCAGTGTTAGTGGAGTAAGAATAGCAGTGGCATCTCCCCGGTCCACCGAATCAATTACCGTCTTTGCCTGAGGATGAAAAGCTCCACAAGTATTAATATACTCTATCCAGATGCCAGTGTCTATTGCAATCATTTTATTCCCAAATCATGGAAAAGTCCTTTGATTTTCACTTCGTCAATTTCACGAGATTCTTTTATGGCTTTATCACCGGAATACCTGGAGGCGCCAACAAATAATTCAGAGGATTTTACTTCTGGTTCGGTTAATAGGATTATCTTTTTGTTTTCCTGGAAAACCTTCAGCTTTTTGCCTGTTGTTAAACCAAGCATCTCCCGTATTTTTTTGGGGATTACCACCTGGCCTTTGCTTGAGACTGTTACAGTTGACATAAAAGTATGTAAGACATCAATCTTATTTATGTCTTACTAATTTCAACACAGTGTTAATGCGGCGTTTATTGGTATTGCACTTTCCAGGAAAATATGTTCTTCCTCCTGCCCCATATCAACAGACGGTGCCAGGGCAGGGTCACCTATGTATTTACTCAGCCTTTAGACAGGTACTGATGTACAGTACGAGCTGCTTAGTTATGGCAACATAACTAAAGACTCATGTGAGGCATGTGGACAAGTGCCCTGCGTGTGGCACACAGTCAATAGTGAAATTTAGCTATCATAATTATCAATGTCTAGTTGGCTATAAATCTGCTGCAGAGTATAGTTATTAGAGACTGTCGGAAAAGTACCTGAAAAGCGCCTAAATCGAAACTTCCAGAAATATTGTTAAAACTAAATCACTATGCTGCGCCCGGTCAAGTTAAGACAGTAAAGCTGAAATATTCGAAAATTAGGCTTTTCCGACAATCTCTATTAAGATAAATCTCAGAGTTTTTATTTATCACAGCCACTTGAAAAAAATTGATATAATAGTCATATTAAATTTCGATGTTTTGGGTATTTTCATCAGGGCGTGGAATGGTTACGTTGGTTTGACTATGAGATTGTTTGTTTAAATCGTTGTATTTTATATTTGTTATTTTAATTTCGTTAGTTGGCATACTAG
>DAOUWY010000306.1 GCA_030666885.1 Methanosarcinales archaeon | reverse complement strand
TGATGAATTCGCAAAAGCCACAAACTCTTTATCTAAATTAGCCAGGGACTCTTTAAACTCTATTTTATACCCCTCGCCCTCCTCAACTACCTGTTGCAATTTGTTTTCAATCACGCTGCCAGAGCCTCATTCAATTATTTTCAAATACTGTCCGGTTCCTGCCCGAAAAGCTGGTAAGCCTTCACCATACCACCCTTCTGGTTAAACGGCACATTCTCAAAATCATCCATCTCAATACTCACAGACGAAGTGATATGATTCTTTATCATTAAAAGCCATTCCTTTTTCTCTGGCGTGAACGAAACTCCCGTTCCCTCCTGCTCTTAGATCCAACTTTCAAAGCTGCGGTCAACTGTGTCCTGGAAAAGGTTCCGGCACATCGCTCTTACCAGTGGCTAAACGTATCAGCGAAATAATATTAGCCAGCAACTTCTGCGGTCCTGCACCCTTTATCTTCAACCTGTCAAGCTGCTCATGCGGCGGCCTGGATAATGAAGGTGCCGGGGGGGCAGCAGGAAGGAGAGTTCGAAGTATTTGCGGGTGCGTGGGGGTAGGGTGTTGTATTATTTTACGACATGGGTGAAGATGCCGAAGGAGGTTTCGGGGGGAGGTATGTGTTTTGACGATTAAATTTTGAATTCTATGTTTCTGCCAATTTCTTTATAGTGTCTAAAAAGGTTTTTGCGGAATCAATTGCTGAGCTTGCATCATGCGCACTGATTTGTAAATGTTCCAATCCATAAAGGGTTTCGTGGCGTTCGATTCTGTAGGTATCAAGCCAGTGTATAAGTTTTTGGTCAAGTTCACCTGTCTTCAGGTGATTTTCTTTCAGATATTCAACCACGCAATAGTGGCTTTTCTCAATAATTCCATCCTTGAACAGCAGTGCTCTTGCACCCTGGAACATTGATGTGTATGAATAGAGGATAACTTGTTCGTAGAATTCGTGTTCCATGAGTTTTTCGGCCTGTTCCAACGCCCTGGCAGACATATCCAGTGTTTTTAAGCTTTTCAATTTGTCTGGACGGCCCTTTCGCAGGAGCCTTTTTTCAAAACATTTGTTTACACTCATTCTACCACCGGTCTGGTCCCGAAAAGGACAATTCCTTCAGTAAGTACATCAATGTAAAAAGCTTTGTTATTTTTTGCCTGTTCTTTCCATTCTGAAGTTGAAAATATTACCAGCGAGGTTTCTTTTCCAAGATAATCAGTTAAGTGTAAATCCGCCCTTTTGACAGGAGCTATTGCAAGAAGGTCTATGTCACTGCTTTCGTCGTTTTCTCCTTTTGCAAAACTGCCGTAAATGACCAGTGTACTAAGGCCGGGAAGTCGTTCTTCTATATACTCCAAAAGGTTATTTTCTTCCAGCCAGGCAAGGTTGTAGGCGGTTTTCAGGTGCAAGAAGGCGGGGCTGTCCATGTTGGCCCTGAAAAGTATCTGGTTCTTGAATTTTTCCCTGACCAGCAGCTTTTCATTTAAGAGAAGGTCGAGGGCGCGTTTTACTGTCATCGGACTGATTTCCAGTATCCTGGATGCTTCCCTGAGGTAGTACTGTTCATAGGGGTTGATGATGAATAGTTCCAGTACTTTCAATTGTGTAATTTTTTGATACAATTGTATCATATTATGGACAATTGTATCGTATTGTTAATAAGGGTTTTGGCTTTCGTGTCTATTGTAGTCCTTTTGTGTTAGCTCAATGCCAGACATGCGGCGGCCGGGATAATGAAGGTGATGGGGGGCAGCGAAAAGGAATATTCAAAGTATTTTGGGGTATTAATGTGGTATATCAGTTTACGATATGAGTGAAGCTACCAAAAAAATAGATGCAGGATAATTGTTTAATTATTTGGATCACCCCTGATCCTATCAGAAATAGGAACCGCTCTCATTCGATTTTTTCTTTCTAATGCAGTATTGAATTTTGCATGATCAAGTTCTTCTTTGTGGAATGAAATGTTTGGCTCTCCCTGTTTATCATAAACTCCGATTTGATTAAAATCAATGAATTTTCTGTCAATAAAACAATATATTGCCAAATCTTTCAATCTTATATGTAATCCAATATCTCCAGGCAGGCATTTCAACTTCAGAACATCCCCGATTCCCTCTACAATATCTTTTCTAAAATTCCTTAGTTCTTCTCCAAATTCAGAAATAATTGTAAGATCGGGCTTTGTTGAGTCCAACAATTTTGCCATACCAAGTAGACCCAGATGATGAGTATAGAAGCATTGATTTCTTTCATCTTTATTTTTTGCTTCAACATATTTGAATTCCCTACTCTTTATTGAACCCAAGTGTGGAATCAATAATTTTGGTTTATGTTCAATGAAAGGTTTAGCAATACTCCCATTATTTTCAAAATCCCAACCAGTATCTCCTGTAAATCCTATCTTATTACTTTCAATATCAAGAATAAATCCGATGGCATATTTATTATCTATCACTTCATGATGTTTTGCTTTCGTTGTATGAATTGTAATTCCATTATATTCATCTGGTAAGTCATATGTTGTATTGGGCTGAAGTACTGTAACATATTTAATCTCACCAGAATCTTTCAGGTTTAACCAACCTGAATATTTCATGAAAGTCCCAACATTCAAAAAAAGGTCGATTTTTTTAC
>DAOUWY010000339.1 GCA_030666885.1 Methanosarcinales archaeon | reverse complement strand
CAGATGTAATTAATCCTACTTTTATGATGCAGTACGATGCCTGCACCAGATGTGGGGAATGTGATAAATGGTGTCCTGTCCTGGATGCAAAAGACCAGGACCGGAAATATTCTCCGATGAACAAGATCAGCCGGTTCAGGGAATTTATGGGACAGAGTTATGGCTTAAAAGCAAAATTATTCGGACCGAAACGACTCGATGAGGATGACATCCAGGATTTCTCAGATGCCTTTTTCCACTGCAGTACCTGTGGGGTTTGCGCTTCGGTATGTCCGGCCGGTATAAATACTGTTGATATGTATGAGGCCACCAGACAGCAACTTGTGATGAGGGATAACGGTCCGTACGGAAAGACTGTCATGTTCCCCAAGCTTATTGGTGAGTATCGTAATCCATATCTGAAAGACCAGAAACAAAGACTGGATTGGATACCTGATGATGTTGAAATAGCCGAAGAGGCAGATGTGGCTTATTTTGCAGGATGTACTGCAGGATTTAACCAGCAGGTACTTGGAGTCTGTACAGCCAGGGTCTTAAATCACTTGAATGTTCCATTTATATATCTGGGGGAAGAGGAAACGTGCTGTTCTTCTGCAATTATAAGAACAGGCCAGCCCCATAAAGGTGATGTCCCTTATATAAACGCCAAACATAATGTGGAAGCACTGGAGGCAAGGGGAGTCAAGAAGGTAATGTTCGCATGTGCGGGTTGCTACAGGGTTGCAACTATAGACTGGCCAAAACAACTGGGTAGAAAACCCAACTTTGAAGTAGTACATGTGGCTGATTTGCTTGCAGACCTTATCCAGCAGGGTAAGATCGAATGGAAGAAATCCTTTGATAATAAGATCATTACGTATCACGACCCGTGCCATCTTGGACGGCATTGTGGTGTATATGAAACACCAAGAGTAGTGCTAGATAACCTGCCAGGTCTTAAATTCGTGGAAATGGACAGGATTAAGGAACTTCAGCGGTGCTGTGGAGCAGGCGGCGGCGTAAAAGCCGGAATATCTGATCTGGCGCTTGATATCGCATCCGAGCGCATCAGGGATGCACAGGCTGTTAATGCAGATATCCTGTCATCTTGCTGTCCGTTCTGCCGCCGGAATATTGGTGATGGAAGGGATAATGTATATGACCAGATAGGTGCTACGGACTATGATCTGAGGGATAATCCTGAAAATATAATGCAAGTGGAAGACATGATCGTGCTTGTGGCTGAACTAATGGGTCTGTCCACCAAGATTGCATCCCAGGAAGCAGAGGATAAAGCAGCGGGAGTTGAGGCTGAAGCGCCTAAACACCTGATAGATCTATAATCCGGAATTGGCGCATGTCATGCGCCATATTTCTTTTTTTTTGTCGTTTTCCGTACTTTCTGAAAAAAAGTATATATATTTTTTTTTTTGTATTATATACTATATTACTTTATGGACATATGTTAATCCGACCGATGGGAGGATTTTCTATAATAATTGTAAAATACTATTAGTCATTATCTTATTCTATGGCAGAAGATAGTGAACTGACCGATGACGAACTGGAGGAGCTTCTGGCGAAGCAGTTTGAACAGCAGCCTGCGAAATGCAAGATGAAACCTGCTCTAAAGTTTGTCAGGAAGGACTCAACATCGCTGGATGAGAAATTATAGGGTGTCACGGCAACAATTAGAATGAGATGGAGAAGTAAAATGGTATATGTAACAGGTTTTCGATGTTTCAAATGTGGCAAGCACCATCTACCGGGTGAAATTGAAAGCAAACCAATTCCCAGGTGTTCCGTATGTAATTCCGGACTGGATGCGGAGTATGATTATGATTCTATAAGGAAGTCCCTCCTTACGGACCCGTTCAAGCGGGCGAGTCCCACCCACTGGAAATACTGGGCGTTCTTACCTGTGAAGGACCTGTCCCATATTATTACCATGGGTGAAGGAGGTACGCCACTGCTAGAGAATAATTCGCTTACCCGAGATATTGGATGCAGGCGGATGCTATTGAAATACGAGGCAATGAACCCCACAGGCTCTTTCAAGGACCGGGGCTCGTCCCTGGAGATTACCAAGGCGATGGAGTATGGAAAGGAGAAAGTGGTATTGGCCTCTACAGGCAAT
>DAOUWY010000151.1 GCA_030666885.1 Methanosarcinales archaeon | reverse complement strand
ATCCCACGACAATGTTAAATACCGAAATAACCGTTTTCACTCCATGCTAATCTCCTATGAACTATTAGGCAAACTGTTCGTATTCCTGGTAATCGCAGTTATACTGGTGACAGGAATAGCGTTACTGTTCGGTGCCTATAGTATCAGGGAACACAAGATCATATTCCCTAATTACATCTTATTTATGCTCTATCTCTTCTACTCGCCTGCAAAATGGATATGCAGGATTTTTTCTATTAAAGAAGAAATTGTAGATGAGATATTGATCGAGGTCAAAAATGCGGTTATGCTTGATAAGTTCAAAAAGACAAAGGTAAGACGCGCTGTTATCCTGCCACAGTGTATGAGGCATCCTGAATGCAGGGCACGATGCGACCCTATAGTCGGGTATGAGTGCACCAGATGTGGCAAGTGTGATATTAAACGCATAGTAGAAGCAGCAGATAAGTATAATTTCAAAGTGTTTATTGTGCCGGGCGACAGTTTTGTCAGGAAAATCATGAAGTCCTATGAACCTGGTGCATGTCTTGGAGTAGCATGTTATGTGGAACTGACCGAGTCAATGCAGGCAGTCTCAAAGTTTGTACCTGTTCAAGGCATTTGCCTGATAAGGGATGGATGCTATGATACAAGAGTAGATGTGGCGGAAGTGATTCATAAGATGGAGATATGTGAAGATGTATGATCTAATCGGGATTGCACTGATCGCGGTTGTGTTTGTGTCCATTTCCCTGGTCACTCTGGCTTTGTTTGTGAGCCGTGTCAGTCTTAACAGGAATGTCTGGCTTGCTGGTTTTTTTGCAAATATACTTGACTTTTTCTATCTGCCGATAAAAGCTATCTTCCAGAAGTATTCTGATACCCAAAAGCTGGAACGATGGATGGTATCACTTAAGAACATGGCGCACACGTCTGATTTTAAAAAGACTAAACACCGTTTACTGCTTGCTCCCCATTGTATGCGATCACTTGATTGTCCGGCGGCATCAACAATGTATGGTATCGAGTGCGTCTCATGCGGTAAGTGTATCTTCTCTAAGATAAAGACAGATGCCAAGAGGTATAACTATACGCTTTTTATCGTTGCAGGTTCTTCATATGTAAGACATATCATCAAAAAGGAATCAGCTGATGGTGCACTTCTTTTAGCATGTCATTATGAACTCAACAAGGTCATGCGCTCTTTGAAGCGTAAGAACATTACTACGTACGGTGTTCCACTATTAAACGACGGTTGCTACGCTACAGAGGTAGATTACAATAAAATGATAGAAGTGATGGAATATTTTAATACTTGATTTGATATTTTAGTATGTGAGGCTGCATCCCCCATGTTGTTGTTGAGATTATTGTATAAAAGATATGAAGAACTCACATGAAAAGCCCATATGAAACCAGTTTCATCATTTTTGACAAAAAACTTTAATATCCACTAATAAGTATTGTAATCCCCCGAAACTGAGGATTTATTATGATCAATATAGTTATACCAAAAGGCAGTCTGGAAGAGCAAACATTACTGCTGTTCAAACAGGCAGATCTTCCTATAAAAAAAACAGACAGGGAATACAACCCTAAAATAAATGACCCGAGGATAAGTAAAGTTAAGGTGCTGCGCCCACAGGAAATCCCAAAATATGTAGAACAGGGATATTTTGACATTGGGATAACCGGACTGGACTGGGTAGAAGAATCCCAAAGCGATGTTGTGGAGGTTGCAGACCTTCCTTATAGTAAACAGGGGGCAGGCAATGTCAAGATCGTGATAGCCGTACCCCAGGCAGATGATTCTGTCAAAAGTGCCAGTGATATCAAACCCAACAGCAGGGTATCCACCGAATATCCCAACATGACCAAAGCTTTTTTTGAAAAAATAGGCGTTCCTGTTGAGATAATCTATTCTTATGGTGCTACAGAGGCAAAGGTTCCCGAGCTTATGGATGTAGTGGTGGACCTGACCGAGACCGGTTCTACCTTAAGGAAGAACGGCCTGAAGATAGTGGATGTAATAGCCGAATCCTCAACCAAGCTGATCGCTAACAAGAAAAGCTGGGATGATACTGGAAAACGAAAAGATATAGAAGAGATCAGGACACTGCTGCTGGCAGTAATTGAGGCCAGGGGAAAAGTGCTTATTGACCTTAATGTGCACAAGGACAATCTGGATGGTGTAATAGAAGCACTTCCTGCCATGAAGAACCCAACAGTGAGCCAGCTCTACAAATCCGATTACTATGCACTGGAGACCGTGGTTAATAAGAGTGATATTAATATATTGATACCAAAGCTCAAGGCATTGGGGGCAGAGGATATTCTTGAACTTGATATCTCAAAGATAGTCCACTGATTTGTAAATATTATTTCCCTGCCCGGTATCAGATCCCACTCACCAGTTCAAACAGGGCCTTTTTGGGATTACTGGATTTTACCACACCTGAAGCCAGCAACACGCCCACGCTGCCCAGTTCCAGGGCAGCCTTCATATCCTCACCCTTACTGATGCCGGCACCGCATAGCACCTTTACATCCGGATTGATGTTCCTTACGGCTTTCACTGAACCCGATACAACTTCAGGGTCGGCCTTTGAAACAGGGATTCCCGAACCGATGAGTTCCGGTGGTTCAACTGCCACATAATCCGGACCTAATGCCGATGCTGCAATGGTAGTGGCGATATTATTAGTGCATACAATAGTGGTCAGGCCTGTCCTGCCGGCAGCCGTGATGGATGCATCTATATCAGCCAGTTTCAGGCGCCTTTCCGAATGGTTAATGAGCGTGCCCGTAGCACCTGCTTCCGTCACAGCTTCGGCCATGATATGCCCGGTGAAACTACCCGACCCCACACCATCAAGATGCTGGGAAAATACCGGTATGTCCACACTTGATGCAACCCTGTAGATGTCAGTGATCTGGGGGGCCACCGCGATATGAGCGCCTGTCTCGTCTGATACATCCTTGCATGCTTGGGCAATGGTTACGGCATTTTTCCCTGTTCCTTCAGTATACGTCTTGAAATTGAGTACAATTATCGGCTCATTCATTGTATTCTCTCCATAGTTGTTCGATTAATTACAATGTGTTAACGGTCTTATCATTTTTATTCTTTTCTTGGATGAGCCAATGGCATTTTGGCAAAAATACCATATTTAGCATGAAAGTACCCTTGGATTCTTTCATTTTTTGAGCATGTCATTCGAAGAATTTCATCTACGTTTCCTGCATTTATATGTCTGATTTGCTTTGGTGTGGTGAATGAGACCAACAGACTAATACACAAGTATGTCAATCCTTAACCTGATATTGATTATAATGATATAGTCACACTTCCTGAAATGTCACTTAATTGAGCCAATAATTTGCATGATTCCATATATTTATATAAACATTATAAATATAAAGCTTAACCAGCAAATTTTTAGTTAAATAGTAACTGTCTACAGAAGCAATAAAAATGGAAGAATTTAAGCCAAAATGCCATTAATTCAACTAAATCCAACTATTTCCAATAAAACAGCAGGAGAATCAGCTATTACACCGGAGATTTCACTTGTACTACCTGCCTATAACGAAGCAAAACGTATTCATGATACTGTAGTTACCACAGCCGAAACCCTATCCGGTATCACCAGTTCCTTCGAGATAATTATCGCAGAAGACGGCAGCACAGATGGCACCGACCGCATCGCATCTCGTCTGGCCGCAGAACTGGATTATGTGGTACACCTTCACAGCGATGAAAGACAGGGCAGGGGCAGGGCGCTGAACCGGGCATTTACGGCAGCTAGTGGCAGGATATTATGTTATATTGACGTGGACCTGGCAACCGACATGGGTCACCTTAAAGAACTAATCGAGGCCATAAGGTCCGAAGGTTACGATTTTGCCACCGGCTCAAGGATGATGCCTTCCAGTGATGTTAAACGCTCCATGAAACGCGGTCTTGCATCAAAAGGGTTTAACTTTCTTACACGCAACATGCTGGGTTCGAAACTGTACGACCACCAGTGCGGGTTTAAGGCATTCAAACGTGAATCCCTGTTCGAACTCATGGACTCGGTAGAAGATGAGCACTGGTTCTGGGACACTGAACTGCTGGTCCGGGCCCAGAGAAATGGCTACAAAGTAAAAGAATTCCCTGTAAAGTGGCGGCATGGCGGGGCAACCAAAGTGGACCTGGTAAAAGATGTGTTCGGCATGGGTAGCCAGATCGTGAGGCTCTGGTGGCAGCTGAGCTCACTTAGATCCGGCAGGTGGCAGAAAGTGACCCTTACCTTCATCCTTGCCATATTTCTTTTGGTTTTGATATTTACTCTGGTGGGTGTGGAGGAGGTCTGGCAAGCGGCGGCATCGGCATCGCCTGGAATGTTTGGCCTGGCAGTACTCATCTACCTGTTCTCATGGCCTGTACGGGGGATCAGGTACCAGCATATCCTGAAAAGGCTCGGTCATGACCATGGATTGAACTTTATTACAGGCAGCATATTCATGAGCCAGTCAGCCAATGTCATCCTGCCTGCCAGGATCGGCGATGTTTCCAGGGCATATATCCTAAAAACGAAGAAAGATGTACCCCTTACCACAGGGATGTCATCACTGGCAGTGGAAAGGCTGTTTGATATTATCGCTATAACTGTCATTGGTGTACTGGCGGTCCTGGTGGTAATGACTGAAAGGGCAGTGGAAGACTGGGTTATGCCATTAATGATTGCCTCCATTGCAGTTATCACTTTGTTCTTTGTGTCTATATTTTTCATGGCATCAAGGGGAAGGGATGGGTTGTCTCCTGTTGAGCGCATAATACTAAAAGTTTCAAAGCCTGGTGATTATACAGACCGTATTGCCGGCATTGCCAGGAAATTCGTTGATGAGGTATATACAATATCATCCAGTCCCAGGGACTTTATCATTGTATTCTTTTCTTCATTAATGGTCTGGATTGTAGACATACTCACTTGCTATACTGTGCTTAATGCCTTTGCCTTCGTGCACAATGCAGCATCACCGATAACGCTTACAGCCATTGTATTCATGGCAGTGGCAGTAGGCAACCTGGCCAAGATGTTCCCAATAACGCCCGGGGCTATCGGTACCTATGAGGGTGCCCTGACTGTGGTGTTCAAGATCGCAGGAATTGCCGGCTCTGTGGGGGCTGCGGCTGCTGTGATCGATCATATTATCAAGAACTCGGTGACACTGGTGTTCGGTGCGTTATACCTGGCGCACTTTAATATCAAGTGGCATGAACTGGTAGATATAAAAGGAAAGAACAAAAAATAATTGCCGGCGAGACTTCCATGGAATGGTTTGAAATAATAAAATGGTGGCTGGTACT
>DAOUWY010000038.1 GCA_030666885.1 Methanosarcinales archaeon | reverse complement strand
TGAAAATTCCCATCCAGAATTGACCCACATTATCCAGTTGGTCATACCACCATCAATCCCGTGTATCCTCCATAATTAATTCATGCGATGGTACGGCTGGGGCTTATGAGCATCCTCTTACTGTCCCGTACTTTATGAAGCAGTTTTGCCTTTGTTCCATAACCAGATTATAGACCCAGCAGGAACAATACCCCAAACACCAAAAACAAAATACCGGACCCAATCCTTAATTTCTCAATCGGCACCATCATCTGCAATTTCCCCACAACAGCAACACCCAGCGCACTTACAAACCCCAGCCCCAGGACTGCACCCAAAAACACCATGAACGGGTCATGGTATTGGGCCGAAAGTGCTATGACAGCAAGCTCGGTCTTGTCACCCAGTTCTGCAAGCGCTATAAGACTAAATGCAGTCATGAAAGCACTGCGGGCTCCAGGGTTTTTTACATTGCCATTATCATCATCGTCGTTGACCAGGATAGTTATTATCCCGAACAATATGAATAGCAAGCCTGCCACAATCCCTATAACCTCAGGGCTGATAAAGGCAACTACCACTTCACCCACACCCACTGCCAGCGCAGTCAATACAAGAAAAGCAGCCATCAAACCCGCAAACACATGTGTCCTGGAATACCTGGTAGATAGTGCTATTACTATCAACTGGGTCTTATCGCCCATCTCTGCCAATGCGACAAGTCCGAATGTAGTAATGGCAGGGGTTATGTCCATATTATTCCCCGCTTACGGGGCAATCAGTGCAGCAGCTTCGGTGAACATCTGATTGGAAACTTCATTCACCTTCTCAAAAGGTGCATGTACATCTACCATAATGAAATACTCATCCTGCACAGTTTCTCCATGCAGACAGAGCAGGTCGGCGTTAGCCTGTGCAATATAACTCGTCCCATGCCTTTCAATTGGTAAATATGCTCCACTGCTGATACTGTCCCAAAAGATATGCATTCCATCCGGCCTGCCTTTGCCTTCGAGATAACCTTGCCATATCCAGAAGGTTACATTTCCATACGATTTCTGTAAAGTATTCCATCCCATTTCGGTAGTATAATAATTGAGGACTTCCCTGGCAGCTTCGGGACTTTCCATCTTATAGACCGAATATTCTATCTCGAAATCAGTAAGTGTGGATTCGCTCAGATATATCAAATTCGCCTGGTCCTGCACCTTTGAAATGAAACGTCCATCAGTCTCATCATTCATTGGGTCCATCAGCAATGCCACATGTCTCATCCCACTGATATTATCAGGGAAAAACCGGGCAAATTCAGGTTTAAGAACCGGTTTGGGTATATTACCAGTGTATAAAGCAGGCTGATTGACAGGCTGGGTGTCAGTACTTATTCCAGATGGTGTGCTTATACCAGGTGGTGGGCCTGTAGGATAATCTGCCGGGTTGGTTCCGCCGCCTGATAGCAGGTATGCGATTACCAGTAATAATCCGGCAATGATGGCTATGTAAGGTAAATTGTTGGTCGGTCCTTTACTGCTATCTGTTTTTGGAATCTGCTCACTGTGGTTATTCCGGGCAGTATCTTTTGTTTTAGTACTTCGTTTTTTTTTAGCCAAAAAAATCACTTATTTTAATTTTATATATATCAAACGTTGCAGTATAAATAAACACCAGATCAAATTGATCTTAATCACTATTCTCCGCAGATTTGCTGCGGTTGGGTGGGCCGTAACAACGTTTGACTTCTCACCACTCAAATAATCAAAAAGTTGATACAGATCGTTATACCCCGCAGCTTTGCTGCGGTTGGGACAACCCATGGTCAATGCAACTTCAGTAGCCTGAGACATGAGATACCCCACAGCTCTGCTGTGGGGAGCTTCATTCTTCAAAGACCCTGAAGTTCAAAACAAATGACCCGCCCACATGAACCCTAAAACGATTCTCATGTTTAAGGTGTTTATAATGATATGGATTTTGGATCACTTCATAAATCTTATTTCGGCAAGCCCTTAAAAGAGCCTTGTTTTTTCTTTGTAATTTTGTAAACTTTTTATTAAGCGTTTCAGTGATCTCGAATTCATACGGCATAAAAAACACTCTTACAATCCAAAATGTTCATCAAATTCATCAATTGAAACAAAATGTGTTCTTTTATCATCCCTTTCGATTTTTTCTAACTCGGTAAGATATTCCGGATTGTATTTTTTATACGCATCACTGTCAATTTCGTTTATGGTGAACTCTAACAGGATTATTTTTTCTTTAATAAAATCCAGGTCACTTCTGATATGTTTTAATATTTCTACTTCAGACATGAGTTTTACCACATTAGCTTTTAATTGTCTTTGGAATACTTAAGACATATACACTGTTTATCATACTACTTATCAGTAATTACATTTATTGTTACTAATTTCCCACCACTCGCATGATCAAAAAGTTCATGCCGATTTAAAAATAAAACCAAGCCGACCAAGCATCCCCGGCCGGCTAATACTCCTTACAAAAAAGTTCAGGCATTCAGTATCTTCTCTACTTCGTCTTTATCCACATCCATTACATGTGGAATTCCTGACACATCGGCAGCTTCTCTTGTAATAGCCGCAATGTCATCCCGCTCGATATACTGCAGAGCGAACTTCCGATTTCCGGTCATCAACTGGCGCATACCCTGGCCCAGCCGCTGGAAGTATGTGTACACACCAATGGCACCGGGCGGGATATCAGCGAACCTGTCGCCATATATCTTCTTCAGTTCAGGTGCGGTGATGAATATTTCCTCGATACTGCTGCCGAACCTGCTGATATACACAGGCACATGCCCCCCATTGATCTTCTTGCCGATGGTCTTGCCCACCATGGCCGCCGCCAGCGGACCTCTTGCCATACCAATAAGCTTGTTATACGGAGCACCGATCGCCAGTCCCTTGTAGACCTGGTCCTCAAGCGTGATTCCGCCTGCAACAGCCACATCAGGCACATAGTCACCGCGGTCATCCAGTTTCTTTATGTACTGGTGCAGCAGGGAATATATCTCCACCTGCGGCATACCCCATTCATTCATCATTCTCCAGGGGCTCATACCTGTACCGCCGCCAGCACCATCTACTGTCAACAGGTCAATCCCGGCTTTGCTGGCATACTTCACTGCCCTTGCCAGGTCGGCAGGCCTGTATGCACCAGTCTTCAGGAAGACATGCTTGGCACCAAGATTTCGCAGCTCTTCAACACGGTCCATGAAGCCCTCTTCGGTCACCATGCCGATCCGGCTGTGCCTCTCAAACTCATGGAAACTACCCATGTTGAATGCATCGATCACGTCCGGGTCAAGTGGATCCGGCAGCACCACATACCCGCGCCTGCGCAGCAGCTGTGCTCTCTCCAGGGTGTTCAGCTTGACCTCGCCGCCGATGTCCTTGGCACCCTGTCCCCATTTCAACTCAACAGTTTCAATACCCAGTTTCTCCATTCCGTATTCCTGTACACCCAGGCCAGTATCTTCCACATTGGCCTGCAAAATGATATCACCGTATCCGTCCCTCTGCCAGTCTTTGTACAATTTGATCCGGTTTGCCAGATCAGGTGAATGTTCTACACGTCCGTTCTCAATTACGGAATCAGGGTCCATACCGCAAACGTTCTCGCCGATGGTCAGGGGCACGCCTGCAATGGCACAACCGATGGCCAGGCCATCCCAGTTATTACTGGCCACGGCTGTGCTGCCGAGACCTGGGATGATGAAAGGCAGTCTCAGTTTGATTTCCTTGTCCTTACCGATCCTTACCTCAAGGTCCACATTCGGGAATATGGCCTTATCGCTGTTAGCTTCAATACCGATTGCACCCACGGCTGTTCCCATAATATTGAAATGACTCAGATCCAGCGGGTAGTCCTTCTCCGAAGCCGAGGTGGTTATACCGTATGGTTGAGGATAGATGACCTCGGGTCCGCGGTAAGCTGATTTACCAATCTCGCACATGCCGATACACCCTTCCACACAGGTGACACACATGCCGCTGATCGGGCTTACCGAATCTTCGGTCCTGTTCTTTGTTAGCGTTGCCGCCGTTGCATTTATTCTTGTTAATGACATATTTTTCCTCCAAATTTTGTGTTCAATGACTTTTATTATTAAATTATTCCAATTATCCTGATCAATTTATTCAAAATCTATACCTGTTATTTCACATCCTCGGGTCCTTTCACACACGACAGGCACGGTACCATGAAGCACATGGCATCACCGTAATCCGGGGCACATACCGGCTCGGAATTGATACATCCGCTGCACAGCACGGTCTCTGCCTGTGGTCCCTGGCACCGTAGTTCAACTACGGGACAGATATACATACAGGCACCGCACATACGGCACTCCTCTGAATTCATGTCAAAGGGAGTGGTGATGTATCGCTCAGGACCCCTGCCAGCGAACCCGATGGCCTTGGCTCCCATCTGTTCCTCGCACATGCGCACGCACAGCCCGCACAGTATACAGTCGTCGTTCAGGGGTTCGAACCTGACCTCTTTCAGTTCAAGCAGTGCAGCCATGTCCTGCAGTTTCTTTGAACTGGGACACCGTGCAATTAGTAGTTCCAGGATAGTTTTCCTGGTCTTGATCACCCTGTTGCTGTGGGTTCGCACCTCAAGTCCTTCCCATACCGGATGCATGCACGAAGCGACAAGTTTGGTCTTATCCCCGCTACCGATCTCAACCACACAGAGCCTGCATACACCGTAAGGTGTTAGCCCCTCGTCGTGGCATAGCGTGGGGATATCTATCCCGTAGAACTGTATTGCCTCCAGCAGGCTCCAGTGAGGGTCTGCCTGTACTTCGGCACCGTTCAGCATGATCGTTACCATTTCCCCTCGTGGTGCTTGTGAATTTTGTGACATACAAATCACTCCTTTATAACGGCTTCAAACTTACACACGTCATAGCAGATGCCGCATTTGATGCATTTTCCAGCGTCCAGTACATGGGGCTGCTTCGTTTCTCCTGTAATGGCCTCTGCAGGACATTTCTTAAGACACAGGCCGCAGCCTGTACAATTACCGGCATCGATACTGTATGTAATTAGTTCAGTACACACACCTGCCGGACATTTATGGTCCTTGATATGTGCCTCGTACTCGCCCCTGAAGTATTTCAGGGTGGACATCACCGGATTCGGTGCTGTCTGGCCCAGGCCGCACAGGGAAGCGTCTTTGAGCACTTCGGACAGGTCCTGTATCAGGTCAAGGTCTTCCATCTGGCCCCTGCCCTTGGTGATGTCTGTAAGTATTTCTCCCATGCGCAGCAGTCCCTCGCGACAGGGCACGCATTTACCGCATGACTCTTCCATCAGGAAGTTGATGAAGTACAGTGCCACATCCACCATGCAGGTGTCCTCGTCCATCACTATCATGCCGCCGGAACCCATCATGGACCCTACTTCGGTCAGCCGGTCGTAGTCCACAGGCAGGTCGATGAGCGATTCAGGTATGCACCCACCACTGGGCCCGCCGGTCTGGACGGCCTTGAAAGCCTTGCCGTCAGGGATGCCGCCACCGATATCAAAGATGATCTCACGCAGTGTCATGCCCATTGGCACTTCCACCAGGCCGGTGTTGTTGATCTTGCCGACAAGGCTGAACACCTTGGTACCCTTGCTGGACTCGGTACCGATAGCAGAATACCAGTCTGCGCCGTTGTTGATGATCAGGGGAATGTTGGCCCAGGTCTCCACATTGTTGAGATTGGACGGGCGGTCCCAGAGTCCCTTATCTGATGTATGGATATACTTGGCTCTTGGTTCGCCTGGCTTTCCTTCCAGCGATGCCATAAGTGCAGTGGATTCACCGCATACGAACGCACCGCCGCCACGGTTGACCTTCAGGTCGAAATTGAATCCCAAGCCCAGTATATTGTCACCCAGCAGACCCGACTCACGTGCCTGCTTAATTGCCAGATTGATGTTCTTTAGTGCCAGTGGGTATTCATTCCTGACATAGACATATCCTTCATTTGAGCCAATGGCATAAGCACCGATGATCATGCCTTCCAGCACACTGTGTGGATTTCCTTCCAGGATACTGCGGTCCATGAAGGCTCCCGGATCGCCCTCGTCTGCATTGCAGATGACATATTTGATATCACCCTGTGCATTACGGGTGGATTCCCATTTTCGCCCGGTTGGAAAACCTCCTCCGCCACGGCCCCTTATACCTGAATTCTTAATTTCATCAACCACATCCATGGGCTGCATTCCACCCAGCACTTTTGAAAGGGCAGAATATCCTCCAATTGCGATGTAATCCTCCATACTGTGGGGGTCTATCTTGCTGTTATTGCCAAGAATAAGCCGCATCTGTTTTTTATAGAACGGGACTTCGCTTTCAGTCTCAACAAGCTGTCCTGCTTCGTCATCAGTATACAGCAACCTGTCAACGGTCTTGTTGTTAACAATCGTCTGCTCGATTATTTCAGGAATATCATCTATAGATAATTTCTGGTAGAATATCTCTTGTGGATATATCAGTGCAATGGGTCCGCATTCACAAAAACCATGGCATCCTGTTGTCCTGATATCCACCTTGTCAGTCAGGCCTTTTGATGCTATCTCGTTGATAAAAGCATCCCTTACTTCCAGGCAGTTATTTGCCAGACAGCCAGGACCTCCGCAAACAGCAATGCAGGGCTTATCCAGGTCCTTCCCTGCCAATATCTCAGTACGAAGGGCTTCCAATTTATTTGCCGATGTTACTTTCAATTAATTCACCTTCAGACCTTTTTACTGTTTAACAGACTCTCGACCTTGATGGGTGTCATCTCCCCGTGGTATTCCTCATTCTCCACAACCACCGGACCAAGGGCACACGCACCTACACAGTTAACGGTCTCAAGTGTGTATTCGCCATCGTCTGTCGTATCACCGGCCTTGATCTCCAGTTTTCGTTCCAGTTCTTCCAGTACTTTTTTCGAGCCCCTGACATGGCAGGCAGTACCCATGCATACGTGTATCTGCTGCTTGCCTTTGGGCTTCAGGCTGAACGCCTTGAAAAAAGTAGCCACGCCAAATACCTGGACCCTGGGGATATCCAATCTCTTAGCCACATATTTAAGAGATTCCTCTGGCAGGTAATTATACTCTGCCTGGATGTCCTGTAATATGGATATCAGCGAACCTGGTTCGGCATTGTATTCATCTATTATTGAATCCACTTTAGATTCGTTAGCAGTCATCTGATTCCTCCTGTTTCATTTTATTTTCCTTACTATAATTTTATTACCGGGTATTGCCAAAAAGCAATAGAATGTTCCATACTAAATAATTGAAAAAAAATGCTTTATGCCTATTGTAACTAACTTGATCTACATAATGTGGCTCGATATGGATAAGATATCACCTTTTATAATTATGCCAATACGGATATAGTCAGCCATTTACTGACCATATATTATTTAAATATAACCTTTTTTCAGATGTTGGGAAGAAGCTAGCCGGTGTCTAAAAGTTATATTAAAATGTATCTACACAAAACTTAAGTTGAAAAACGGTATAGGCAATTTACTTCTTTTAATTGATATTAATAGTTTGCTAATTTGAACAATATTTTTATATATTATAACACTATAGTCAGATGTCGACCACCTATCAATGGCCAACAGAAATGTCATGGAAATTCCCAATATCACCAGAAAATTGCAGCCCTTTTCATCTGAATATCTGCAAATATAGAGCTAATTGGATCAATAACCTTTCACCAGGGTTGTGCGGGTTGTGCAGGGAATTTTATTATAATTAGCCAAGTCCGTAAAAATAATAAGCAGGAGGCAAAATCGTGAATCTTAGAACACCAAACGCAAATGAAGCTACCGGAACTTCCAATCGTTCCAGGAACGTAGCTCCGGTATCAGGAATATGTACCCGCTGTGTGGACGGGTGCAGAGGCAACTGTGAGATATTTCAATCCACATTCAGGGGCAGGGAAGTACTATACCCCGGACCCTTTGGAGAGAGTACGGCAGGAGCAGACAAGAACTATCCAATCGATTATTCCCATGTGAACATCCATGGATATGCAGTAGGAGCATTCGGCCTGCCCAACGGAGTAGAGCCTGGGCCGGACACAGCTATATTCCCTAACGTGGACACTGAGACAGAATATGGCTGGGACCAGAAGGTAAAGTTGAAAGTCCCGATCTTCACAGGAGCCCTGGGTTCCACAGATATCGCACGTAAGAACTGGGAACATTTTGCAGTGGGTGCAGCTATTTCAGGCATTACCCTGGTATGCGGCGAGAACGTCTGCGGTATTGATCCTGAACTTGAACGAAACGCCGAGGGCAAGATCAGCAAATCCCCTGAGATGGACCGCAGGATCGAGACCTACAATAAATTCCATGAAGGATACGGCGAGATACTGGTCCAGATGAATGTGGAAGACACAAGACTAGGTGTTGCCGAGTATGTGGGCAGCAAGCACAACCTGGAAACCATTGAACTGAAATGGGGCCAGGGTGCCAAGTGTATCGGCGGCGAGATCAAGGTAAAGGATATTGACCGGGCCGTTGAACTGAAGAAAAGGGGATATATAGTTACTCCAGACCCTGAAGCCCACGACATCAGGGAAGCATACAAGATCGGTGCCATACGCGAGTTCGAGAGGCACTCCCGCCTGGGATTTGTCACAAAGGAAGATTTCATGGCAGAGATCGACAGGTTGCGCGAGCTTGGATTCAAGCGCATCACGCTGAAGACCGGAGCATACCCGATGGTGGAAACTGCCATGGCACTGGCATACAGTTCTGAAGCAAAGATCGACCTGCTCACTTTTGATGGTGCACCAGGCGGTACCGGTATGAGCCCCTGGCCTATGATGAACGAATGGGGTACACCCACATTCTACCTCCAGGCCCAGGTCCGTGAGTTCGCTGAAATACTCAAGGCACAGGGCAAGAGAGTACCTGATCTTGCAATGGCTGGCGGTTTCTCAAGCGAGGACGGCGTATTCAAGGCCATTGCAATGGGTGCACCTGATGTGAAAGCGGTATGCATGGGCCGAGCATTGATGATACCAGGCATGGTGGGTAAGAACATTGGCAAATGGATCGAGGAGGACGACCTTCCCAAGACTGTAATCCAGTACGGGCGTAGGGTTGAGGAGATTTTTGTCCATTATGAGGAGCTGCTGGATAGGTTTGGCAGTGATGTGAAGGAGATTCCTCTGGGAGCTCTTGGTATCTACAGTTACTGCCAGAAGACCAGGACCGGACTGCAGCAGTTAATGGCTGGCGGCAGGAACTTTAACCTGTCTACCATCTCAAGGAAAGACGTGATGTGCCTTACCGAAGAGGCTGCGAAGGTCTCAGGTATTCCATACGTGATGGATGCATACAGGGAAGAAGCAGAAGCTATTCTCTTTGAATAAATAATATATGGCTTGAGAGACTTTTTTAATTTTTTCTGGAAATGCCAGGGCTACATATATAGTTTACGAAATACATAAGGAGTAATAAGTAGTGACCAGGAAATAATAAAAAGTCTCCGAATTTCAACAACAAAATATACAAATACGTTTATATTTTACTATACGTCAAACGAAGAAGTAGTGCTTCCTCATCGATCATTTAATAAACATAATAGTAATTCAAACGATTATGATTGCAATAATTGACTATGGCATGGGAAACTTGCGCAGTATTTATAATGCATTGATGAATGTCAATGGAGATCCGGTTATTGTATCAGATAGTGCAAAACTTTCAGGTGCTGATGCAGTAGTTATTCCAGGAGTTGGGTCATTTGGCGATGGAATGAACAATTTAAGGCAGTTTGGAGATGAACTGTTCGACGTAATAAACAACGGCATACCTATGCTCGGGATATGTATCGGAATGCATGTTCTATTTGATTGGGGCGAGGAGAGCAACTCTGCAGGATTCGGACTTATCAAAGGAGATGTAATTCGTCTTCCACCGGGAGTCAGGGTCCCACAGATGGGATGGAACGAACTGCAGATCCGCAACGATTCGGACCTACTTTCAGGGATCAATGATGGTGATTTTTTCTATTTTGTGCATTCATATTACTGCGTCCCTGCAAATAACCAGACTATCACTGCAACAACTGATTATGGTGTGGACCTGGCTGCAGTTGTAGAAAAAGATAATATCCATGCGGTCCAGTTCCATCCGGAAAAGTCAAGCAATAAAGGGCTTATTATTCTTAAAAATTTTGTAGGGATGACCAGATGTTAGCAAAAAGGATTATTCCGTGCCTTGACTGTGATCTTGGGGTTCCCCTTGGACGGGTCGTAAAAGGGGTCAGGTTCAAACAGATCAGATATGCAGGCATACCCTGGGAACTGGCGCAGGAGTATGATAAACAGGGTGCGGATGAGTTGATCTTTCTGGATATTACAGCATCACATGAAAGAAGAGAAACGATGTCCAAGGTGATTGAAAAGACATCTGAGAACGTGTTCATGCCGCTTACGGTTGGCGGCGGTATCAGGAGTTTAAAGGATGCCAGGACTGCCTTTAATGCCGGAGCTGATAAGGTCTCTGTCAATACGGCTGCAATAAAGAACCCTAACCTGCTTAATGAAATTTCAAGATACTTCGGGAATCAGGCATGTGTGATAGCGATCGATGCTAAACGCAGATATGGACGTGAGGCGGGCAGGGAAATGGTTGATACTTCCCAGGGTGAATGCTGGTTTGAATGTTCACTCTATGGCGGAAGGGAATTTACAGGTATAGATGCAGTGCAGTGGGCAATGGAAGCAGAGGAGCGCGGAGCCGGGGATATCATGCTCACAAGCATGGATCGAGATGGCACTAAGGATGGGTTTGATATAGAACTCACTTCAGTGATCAGCGACAGTGTGAACATTCCTGTGATTGCGTCAGGCGGCTGCGGAAATCTGGAACATATACTTGAAGTGTTTAAAAAGACCAATGTATCGGCTGCACTGGCTGCAAGTAT
>DAOUWY010000081.1 GCA_030666885.1 Methanosarcinales archaeon | reverse complement strand
GTTTTCTTTACAACGATAATCGCGGATGTTAAGATTGAGGGTACTTTCATGCTAAATATTGGTACTGTTTTTTGGTGCTCCCAGTGCTTGGATGAACCGTTTATAACGCATACAATTTCAAATATTCATCCTTCTCAATATAATTTAAAGTGCCCTAAATGCAATAAGAAAATGTATTACGTATCTGCATATGCTCTTGATGAAACAATATTAAATTATATCTATGATTCTGATGGTTTACTGAAATATGCTTTTAATTGGTTGTTATTAAATGAAGAAGACGATGACATCCAAATTGAAAATTCATTTTACAGTTCAAAATATGAAAATGATTTCGTGATAGGCTATAGTGGAAAAAAGTATTTAGTTGAAATTAAAATGCACAATACTTTAAAAGATTCAGACTCTATCATAGAACATTTTATAAATGATTTGACTCAGCTTAGAAAACATTTAGAAGTGTTCGAGAAAGATGGTGTCGATATTGAACACGCATTTTTATTAACAAATCATTTAATCGAAAATAATTATGAAGCTTTGCAAACAGCTGTGAGTACTATTAAAGATTATAGGAAATATCAAAGTAAGATTACAGTGGTTGATTACAAAAATGTAAATGAAATTATAGGTTCGATATTAACTTAGAAATCATATAATTTTCAGACTGTTTGTAATGTTCATAACTGGAATAAGAAAACATTATCTTCACCCCTTCCTCACCCCTGACTCCCCCGGCGGCAGCATCATAGCAATCCTGTCAGGCGAAGCGATAGACTTCACCAGCGCCCTATCCCCAACCTCATCCACCAGCATCTTGTAAACCTTCTTCGCAATATCGTTCTGGTTAAACCCACCCGGCTCCACCTCAACCACATACTGCGCCAGCTTCCGAACAACCCCGGGCGGCCCGCCCACCAGCCTCTCAGCCCCTTTCAGCTGGATCCCCCCAGCCGCACCCACCAGTGCAGTCATATAATTCCGCTTCCCCCTGATAATGAACGAACCCCTCGGCACGAACTCACCACTCTCAGGGGTCTTGGACACCTGCTCCGGAGTCACCCAGTAGCAGTCACCCTCAGCCCGCCCGGACTTCCACACACCCGAATTGGAGACAACAAACATAGCAGCCTCCTCCAGCGTGGTCTGCGGCACTTCCTTACCCTCCGTCTTGACAACAACCACAGGCGACCCCGGCGCTTCAGTATGGAAAAAGATATCCCGCTTTTCCATATACTTCTTAACCGCTTCCTCATTAGTGCCCGCATCCCGGCCCCCGATAACCAAAAACCCGTCAGAGGACTCGAACCACCTGAACTTATCATACCAGCGCGGTTTCACCCTGACCTTACCCTTCAACTGCCTGGAGCGCACAGGCTCCTGCTTTTTCCGTATCAGTTCCTCAGTCCGGAGTATCGCACGCCTGGCACCGGAACTTTTACCTGCCACCTTCTTAGCCTTATCATAATAAACCTGGGCATTCTGTGGCACTGTCAACTTGATATCCACATCCACATTCTTACCGTCAAGTTCCACTGTAAGTTTCCCTAAACCAGGGTCTATGGACCTGATCATCTTTGCCTGCGGAATATCTGCACCCTTTAACCTGCTTCGTATTTCATCCCATCCCAGCCGCTGCCTTGCCTCGGTGATAATATTCAAAATCTCCTCTACAGACTGGTAATGGGCATACAGCATCTCCCCCTTTTCTTTCAACTCCCCCTGTTGCTTCGTGAACTTCTCGATAGCCTGCTGCTGCTGTCTTAGCCTTCTCTCCAGCACACCTTCCTTTTTCTGCTTCACTGCCTCTTTTTGGATTGCAACTTCTATACCCGCACTGAAATATTCATCAAGGGCCTGGTTAAAAGTATCCAGCTTCCGGGTCTCTATGCCCTGGTAGCGCATTAGTCCGAAAGGCAGCACATCAATGTTATTACCATCCTTTACCACCACCTGTGGCTCAAGTTTTCCATCGGATATCGGTCTGAAAACCTCATCCATCGCCGCATGCAGCCCCTCAGTATCCAACATCTTAGCAGCAGGTGTGGCCTTGTCAACACCAGAGCGCAGGCACACTTCCTCGGCCAGCACACCACCCATGTTCAACCTGGTGGCCAGCGTCCTCACAACATCGCTCTCTGATTCACTGAATATATCGGTAAGGTCCCCATGCGATACATCGAGCGGGCTCATCTGGTTTGGGGGCAGTTCATATATCTCACCCCTACGCAGCGTCCTGTCCCTGAAACTGACAGGTTTCATAGGCTGCAGGATCCTGCCTTCATCATCGGTAAGAATAATATTTCCCCTTGAAAACAGTTCGGAAATTAATCTGGTAGTAACTCCTGCCCTTATGATCTCCAGTTCGATGATCCTGTCAAAATCATGCTGGGAAACCCGCTTTATCCTGCCCCCTGTGATATGTTTGCGAAGCAGCATGGGAAATCCCTGTGGTAACTGGGGGGCCGGGCGCGGATAACGGGTAAGGTGCATCCTCTTGCCGGCCTGTATAACCAGGTTATGCCTGCCCTGCCCGTATATGGCCAGGGTGATCCTGATCTCATCATTGGAAGTCTGGTATATCTTACCTATCTTTGCATCCAGCAGACCGAGTATGCCGCTATTGAACTCGGATACAATGGCAGCTACATCCACACTGGTCATTTCCTCTTTCATGGGGCAGATACTATGAACTGTAAACTCATAATCCTTTGCAGGAATATAGAAACTGTTTTGATACCATATTCCAGATTAAGGAAGAATGACCAGTTTCCAGGATTTTGCCGAGACTTGCCAGCGTATCGAGAACATCCCCGGCTCCCTTGAAATGACGCAGGTAGTAGCGGAATTTATTTCCAGCGTGGATGATGATGAGCTTGAGATAATATCCAGGTTCATCATGGGCCTGGTGTTCCCTGTATGGAGTCCATTGCAACTGGGTATCGGACCCGGCTTGCTGTATACTTCCCTGTCCAGGGCATCCGGTGTACCTGTAAAGGGTATCATTAACCTGGTACGAGAGACCGGGGATGTCGGACTGGCAGCTAAAGAAGCACTGACCGGAGCAAAGAAATCACAATCTACACTGGCCGCTTTCGGGGAAGAGGAATCGATACTATCCATACAGGACGTTTTTACAAGATTCTCTGATATTGCCAATACATCAGGCAAGGGCTCCCAATCATCCAGGGCAAGGAACCTCCAGTTCCTGTTCGGCCGGGCCACCCCGATTGAAGCCGTATACCTGGCACGGCTGTCCATAGAAGAGCTGAGGATCGGGGTAGGTGAAGGAATTGTCAGGGATTCCATCGCAGAAGCTTTCAATGTAACAAAAGACGCTGTGGAACGGGGCTATATGCTCACCAATGACCTTGGACTGGTTGCGAGGGAGGCAAAACTTAACGGCACACAAGCCCTGGCAGGCCTGGACATGGAACTGGGTCGCCCCATCAGGATGATGCTGGCCCGGATATCCCAGGGTATCGAACCTGCCGTTAATGAAATGGGTTCTGTGGCAGTTGAATGGAAATTCGACGGTGCCAGGGTGCAGGTCCATAAGGATGGAGATAAGATATCTATATATTCAAGGCGCCTGGAAGATGTGACAAACTCCCTGCCTGATATAGTGGAAATGGTACGGGAAGGTATTTCAGCAAAATCGGCCCTTCTTGACGGTGAAGCAGTGGTATTGGGACCCAATGGTAAGCCCGGAGCCTTCCAGCAGATACTCAAACGGTTCAGGCGCAAGTATGATGTGGATATGGTGAAGGAACAAATACCTCTGCAATTGTATCTGTTCGATGTATTATATTTCAATGGTGAGAGCCTGTTTGACAAGACCCTGGTACAGCGAAGACAGCATCTGGTTGAATGTGTGACCCCCTCTGGTAACCTGGTAATAGCAGAGCAGGAAATCACTTCAGATGTCAGGATTATCAATGATATTTATCATAAAGCACTGGAAGCGGGTCATGAGGGTGTGATGCTTAAAAACCCGGAATCACTTTATTCTCCCGGCAAGCGTGGGAAGAACTGGCTTAAGATCAAGCCCCTTATGGAGACACTGGACCTGGTTGTTATAGGCGGGGAATGGGGTGAAGGACGGCGCGCTAACTTTATTGGGTCATTCCGGATTGCATGTATTGAGCCAGAATCAGGTGACCTTTTATCCCTTGGAAGGGTGGGAACAGGTATTACTGACGATATGCTTGAAGACCTGACAGCACGGTTTACGGAACTCATGGTAGTTGAGAATGGCAAGGAACTGGAATTCGTTCCACAGGTTGTGTTCGAAGTCGCTTTTGAGGAAATCCAGAAAAGCCCTACTTACAATTCAGGTTATGCACTGCGATTTCCCAGGCTTGTCAGGGTGAGGGATGACAAAAGTCCTGATGACGCAGATACACTTGATAGAATAGAACAGCTGTACATTAACCAGAAAGGCAGACCTGACAATGCTTCATGATGTTGGTTCCAGCCAATCTGTTTATACTCTGGACTCATTGATAATTTATTCATCCTGTTCAAACACTGATAATTTTTTCACCATGAACAAGTATATATATCATGTGCATTATTAGAATAATCGTTCGTTTAATAACGAACCAAGAGTCGCAGGGTATACAGAGGTCTTTTTTTACTATACTCCCACTCCCACCCCTTAAAGTCTTTGTATACCTGTTCTCTTGTAAAAAAAACGGGGGGATGTGTCCCCATTTTTTGATTTTTCTACCATTGTTCACTCCATACAACTTTTCACTCTATAATAAAATATTCAAATGGGGACTGCCGCAGTTTGTTCTTGCACTGATCTGACAGCCTGATACCTAAAAACCGAATCTTCCTGCCGTCAAAGAACTCCCTGGCAAGTTCACACGATACCTGTCTGGTGGTGTCCGGATTCCTGGTATCATGGTCCAGTTTTTTGGCCCTGAGCAAGTCCTGTACTAGCCCTTTTTTGAACGTATAGTAAAGTATATACTTTCCTGTAGTCAGTATCCGGCCAGGTCAATCCCCACGCCAGGTAACCACAACATCATCGGGCCTGTAATTGGGCCGCACATGGGATTCATTTAGCGGCAACAGGGTCTGCTGCTCGAACATCAGCAGCCCAAGGTATGCTATCATGCTGCCGTTATCGCCCATGAACCGCTGCTCTGGCACATAGAACGAAATGCCCCGTTCATTACACATGATCCTAAGCATCTCCCGCAGTCGCATATTGGCACCCACACCGCCCGCAAGCAATATCTCGTGCTTACCAGTATGTGCCACGGCCCTTTCCGTGACCTCAACAAGCATGGCGAATGCGGTTTCCTGGAATGAAAAACACACATCTTCTATAGGAGATGTTTTCAGGGCAGCGGAGGCGGCAGTGGACAGGCCCGTAAATGAAAAGTCCATTCCCTTCACAACATAGGGCAGCGGCACATAGGATGATGCATTTTTAGCAAGCACCTCGATCTTGGGACCGCCCGGATGCTGTAATCCCGCACCCCTGGCAAATTTATCAAGTGCGTTGCCGATACCAATATCCAATGTCTCACCGAACACACGGTAACGGCCGGCCCTGTAAGCCAGTACCTGGGAATTTGCCCCGCTCACATACAGTACCACCGGGTCCTGTGATGGTGTCTTCCAGCGGCCTACTTCTATATGTGCAACACAGTGGTTCACGCCGATAAGTGGTATGTCTAGTGAAAGGGATAGTGCCCTGGCCGCTGTGGCAGCAGTGCGCAGGCACGGTCCAAGCCCAGGGCCCTGGGAAAAGGCTATAGCTTTGATATCGCCGGGGGCAACTTCTTTATCCATGGCATTTGCAAGTACTGTCGAGATCACACTTTTCATGTGGTCTGCATGGTGCTGGGATGCTTCCCTGGGGTGGATGCCTCCGGTTGGTGGAACATATGTGGAGGTTACTTCGGCTATTACATCAAATGTGTCCACAATGGCTGCGCTCAGGTTCCATGCGGTTCCTTCTATACCTAAGATTATGGGTTTGGCCAGTCCGTTCAAAAGAGTGCCCCTGTATAGTGATATTCTTAGGTTAAGACGGTGTGATCACGCTTAAATATTTAGTTTTTGGGCTACAGTATTTCCTGGATTTTCCGGGCTACTTTGTCCAGTTCAGGGAGTATGGGATCCAGTTTTGTGTCAGGTTCTATCAGTACTACAACAAGGGCCTTTAGTCCTGCACGGGTTGCAATTAGTCTTTCATTGGAATAATCAATGATAACCCTTGAACACGTCTGCCCGTATTTTGACATGGCTACATCTGCGGTTTTCAACATTGTTGCTGAGGCCTTTGCATATTTTTCTATATTGGATTCGGCAGGCTGGCTGAAGATATAGCCATCCTGGCTGGCGACAAGTGACATTTTCACTCCCCCTAATTTCGACAGGTCTTGTCTTACCGACTGGAACATATTGTCCATAATAATATTTCGTGACATATCTGGCACGTCAATAGCTTTATAAGAATAATTGATGCTGAAGGAGTAATAAACCTTTCCCTCACAGCCAGCATATCCGAACAATATCGCCCTGATGAAAGCTCCACCTTACCCACATGTAGAAATTTGACAAGATAAGGCTATACTATCGATGACTTCCTGATGCTCTATCAACTTGTGCTCATGTGTTGTTGTATCATAGGGGTGGTAACTATATCTGAAGGAACTTGTTGTTACCTGCCTGGAAATTAAGATCAACTGGGTTTTTCTGGAATGATTTAAGTAGTTTAGATTTCTAGATATACCTACTATGGCGATGTCTAAGAAGGATATGGGACGTAAGGCTGCTAAGAAAAAGGCTGAATTGGCAGAACTTGAAAAACTTGCTGCTTCCGGTAGTGGTGATGCTAAGAAGAAACTTGCAAAGGCCAAGAAAAAGATGAAATGATCATTTGAGGGGTTGACTGGTTTTTTGGGACCTGTTTTTACAATAGCATAAGTTTCATCTTCAGTATGATGCCAAACATTGTACGATAATGGCAAAAGACACTCTTTTTAGAGAACTCACAAATAATGATTGACTCCTTTACCCCACCCGATTTACATATTTATTTTTAATTAGACGACAACAGGAAGAAATACTGGTGTCCCATGTGCTAAAATTCAGCTAAAAACAGGAAAATTTTATTACAGATTATCCCCACAATGGATCCAATAAGTCATAAGGATACATTGCCAAAATTATGTAGTGTTTTAAGTGTCGAAATCCACAAAAAGAAGTACAATGAACCGTGACTTTTAAAACTTATTTATATTCACCACCGAATTTAAACAATATATACAACGATCTCCAAAGGGTCATAGGGTAATACTTGTTCACTCACTTAACTTTGTTTGAAGATAGAGCGTATTTTCCAAGAGAAAGCAAAAACAAACAAACAAACAATAAGCGAGCAGACAGTCAATAGAAGTTTTGAAATCAGGTTTCGAAAAATTTTAAAAAACCTGAATCGAATAATATTTATACAGTTTCTGGGACTCAACAAATGAAACCAATAGAAACTCGCTAAGAAATTGCAAAACTTGCTAATGGAGTTTAAAAAAGCGTTTGGAGAGGAACCTGAGGAGGCATAAGAATGGCAGATTTTATTAATATCAAGATAGAACCGGGTAATTTCGGTAACGGTCTTCAACAGCACAAGGCAAAAAGAAAAT